>JBFXAV010000087.1:0-8057 GCA_050183935.1 Candidatus Korobacteraceae bacterium
CCGTGGCATCGTGGCTGCGCTGGATGCTTCCACCGGAAAGCAGATTTGGAAGACCTACACTCTTCCTCCTGCGACCAAGCAAAAGACCTCCAAGGGACTTGAGCATCTGGGTCCGGCCGGGGCGGGTGTGTGGGGAACTACAACCATCGACACCAAGCGCCGTGCCGTCTATGTCTCCACCGGAAACATGTTCTCCGCGCCGGACGTGGGCAACGGCAACGCCGTAATGGCGATGGACATGGATACCGGCAAAATCCTCTGGGTGCAGCAGACGATCAAAGGCGACGTCCGCAGCAGCGGCAACTGCCGCCAGATTCAGGGGAACATCCCGTCTGCACCGGGATTCCCTCCACGCAGCGCCAGCCGCCGGCCTGATCCCAATGCCGGTCCGCCTCCGCCGCGCCGTGCGCCGAAGACCCGCGAAGAGTTGGGTTTCCCCGCCGACTACTACTGTCCGGAAGAAACCGAGAATCCTGACTGGGATTTCTCCGCCGGCGTAATGCTGGTGGACCTGCCCAATGGCAAGAGCCTGGTCGTGGCCGGACAGAAGGGCGGAATGGCCTGGGCGTTCGATCCTGACAAAAAGGGCGAACTGGTCTGGGGCGTGGACGTCAGCAAGGGCGACATTCTGTTCGGCGCAGCCACCGATGGCGAAAAAGCCTACTTCGGAATGCGCGGTGGCGCGCTCGCAGCAGTACGGCTGACGGATGGCGTAGAGCAATGGGCGCATTGGATCGATCCGCAGCCTCACATGCAACGTCATCGCGGAATCAGCGCGGCGGTAAGCGCGATTCCCGGCGCGGTGTTCACTACCGGGCTCGACGGTACGGTGCGGGCCTTCTCTGCATTCGACGGAAGACCGCTGTGGCAGTACGACACCACGCAGGAAGTTACGACCGTGAACGGCATCAAGGCTCGCGGTGGCTCCATCGGTGCTGCTGGCGCCGTGATCGTAGATGGCATGGTCTTTGTCTCCTCGGGATACATTGGATTCCAGGGAGGGACGCCCGGAAATGTGCTGATGGCGTTCGGGCCGCCCGAGGACTAACGTCTCTTTGCCATAATTGGCTTGCCCAGAGGAGCTTCTCCTCTGGGCTTTTTATTGCAAAAAAAGTTCTGAAGATACGTACCAGAAAGTACCGACATAAATTTGAACTTGGGGATGAAGCTGGAGAAAAGCCCCACGTCTGCCAACATCGGGCAGACATGGGGCACCAGCCTTCGCAATGATGGCGCACGAGCCATCATTTTCTGCCCGAGAACACTAAGCTCAGTGCAACGGCAAGGGCAACTATTTCACTGAATCCGTACAGAAAAAGAGCCGCTACTGACAGATCGTTGATTGAGTCCCGAAATCGAACGACCAAAGCGGAATGCAAGACCAATGCCGCAGCAGCAAGCATCCAAAAGGGCATGCTCCAACACTCTTGGCAGAAGACGATGAGAGAGCCGAATATTAGCAATGTGAGTAAAACCGGCCTGCCCCAACCAGGGAGCAAATAGTCCGCAACTAAGCCAATTAGAGCGCTTGAGACTATTAGCGTCCACTTTAAAACCTTGGATTCGTCTTTCTGTTCCTTTGCGCGTATCTGCTCCAACATCATTCCCTCGTGTAAGTGGGAAAAGAAAAACGCCGATTCAATCGCCGGGTGCCGGGTGCCGGGTGCCCCTCGATAAGAGCGAAGGCGTTGTCAAGAGACACGTAACCGATACGGTGCGCAAGCACCGTTGTGATTGCCAGTGGTTGAGGACTGAAGACTCTGGCAAATCCACGTTACGAATCCCCTTGCGGTGGTTGCACCAACCATCGATTCGGCCACTACCTCGGCCATGATTCTTCCATGCGGACATCCCGCCTGTGCGGGATGCGAGAGCGCCCAATCAAGACCAGCGGTCTAGCCTTCGCCGACCAGGGGCACCCGCGGGCTGCTCTCGATGGCAACGCTCTCCGGATGCGCTTTCCGGGTGCGCAGCATCCAGTAGAGCTTCACCGCCAACTTGCGCGCCGCCGCCACTTTGGCCACGTTCTTAGGCATGGAGTGGCAGCGGTGCAGATACTGCTTGCGAAACTCGGGATCGTAACGCACCGCACTCTGCGCCGCTTCCACCAGCAGCATGCGCAGCATGCGGTTGCCTTGTTTGGTAATCGCTCCCAGCTTCTGCCGTCCTGCTGAACTGTGCTCGCGCGGAATCAGTCCCAGATAGCTGGCCACCTGCTTGCCCCGAGGAAAGCGGCTCACATCGCCGAGAGTCAGCACGAAGGCCAGCGCCGTGATCGGGCCTACTCCCGGCTGGCTCATCAGCAACTGCGCTTGCGGGTCTTGCTGGGCGGCTTGGGCCACCGCCTTATCCAGAGGAGCGATCTGTTCGTCCAGCGTGGCCAGCAATCCCAGCAGGTCTTCTCTGCGTTGCGACGCCCACGGCGCCAGTGGCAGATCGCGCAGTACCTGCTGTCCCGCCTCGCTCCACAGCCGCCGCTTCTTTTGCACCCCCTGGTTCAGTGCCAGATGCTGCAATCCGTTCTTCACCCGCGCTCGAATCTCCACCAGCTTGTGACGATGAATCAACAGCTGCCGCCGGTCGCGTGCCTCGCGGTCCGGTACCCACAACCGTGGAAACCGCCCTTCCACCAGCAGCTTTAGAATATGCGCCGCATCGCGCTTGTCCGTCTTCTGCTTGCGCACATAGCTGGCCCGGATCTGCGCCGCATCTCCCACCCACACTTCGTGCCCCAGCTCCGCCAGCAGATCCAGCAGCCAGTGGCAGTTCCCGGTCGCTTCCAGCCCGATCAGCGCCGGCTCCTTCAGCCCCGCGTAAAAACGCTGCGCCTGGCCGTCGCTGTGGCTCAGCTTCTGCTGCTCACTCTCGCCCGTCTCGGGATCGAGCCAGCAAACTTGCTCCCATCCCGGATGGAAATCACAGCCTATAATCATCATCGAAGGCTCCTCTTCCCCAGCGTCTTTCAGTCCTCAACCAAAAGACACGCTAGGGTAACGCTAGGAGCCTTCGCTCTTATCCAATCAATCCTTGCGAAGCAAGGGTGGGAAAAGAACGCGACTCGATCATTTATTTTCCTAAGATCAGCTTGGCGATCGTCTGCAATTGCATGTTAGACGTGCCTTCGTAGATGGCTCCGATCTTGGCGTCGCGGTAGAACTTCTCCACCGGATAGTCGCGGGTAAAGCCGTATCCGCCAAAAATTTCGACGGCGAGAGAAGCTGCGCGTTCCGCAATCTGTGAACTGTAGAGCTTCGTCATGGCCGCTTCCGTCGTAAAGTTCAGTCCTGCGTCTTTCATGCGGGCGCAGTTGTAGAGCATCATGCGTGCGGCTTCAATCTCCGTCATCATCTGCGCAATCTGAAACTGGATGCCCTGAAACTCCGCGAGCGTTTTGCCGAACTGCTTTCGCTCCTGTGCGTAGCGGATCGCATGATCCATAGCTCCGCGCGCGAGTCCGACCATTTGCGCGCCGATTCCAATGCGTCCTTCATTGAGTGTTTCAATGGCGATGCGGTAGCCCTTGCCGGCTTCGCCGAGCAGATTTGCTGCGGGCACGCGGCAGTCTTCAAGAATCAGCTCGCAGGTGCTGGAGGCGCGAATGCCCAGCTTGTCTTCTTTCTTGCCGACTGTAAAACCGGGGAAATTCTTCTCAACGATGAAGGCCGTGATGCCCTTGTATCCCGCGGAAGGATCGATGGTCGCGAACAGGATGAACACTCCTGCTTCTTTGGCGTTGGTGATCCACAGCTTGCGTCCATTCAGAACGTAGTGGTCGCCACTGAGCACGGCGCGGGTCTGGAGCGCAAAGGCATCGGAGCCGGAGCCGACCTCGCTGAGCGCATATGCTCCAACCGTATCGGCGCACATGCGGGGAAGGTAGTTCTGCTTCTGCTGCTCCGAGCCCCAGCGCAGCAGCGCATTGTTGACCAGCGTGTTCTGCACATCGACGATCACCGCTGCCGAGGGGTCCACACGCGAGAGTTCTTCCACGGCGAGCACGGCTTCGAAGAAGCTGCCACCACCACCCCCGTAGGCCTCGGGAACTTGAATGCCCATCAGGCCGAGACTGAAGAAGTCACGAAGAAGCTCCTCTCGAAAGATTCCCTGCTCGTCCATTTCGCGGACGTGTGGACGGATCGCCTCATCGGCAAACTTCCACACACTATCGCGGAACAGCAACTCATCTTCGGTAAGCGAAACCAGCGGAGCAGGGAACGTGGAAGTCTTGCTGGGGAGTTCGGGCATAGTCGGGCTATTTTAGTCGAACTGAATGTGTGGGCCTCTCCCCCTATATTTTCTTGTAAATTCTTGCGCAGCACGAGTTTGCGTGAAGCATCGCCGGCAAAATATTGCATGGCAAATCGTTATGCCAAGATATTCAAATATAAGGGTTTAAGCAACCAGTACGATTCGAGCAATGGATGTAGTAGTGCAGTTGTGATAGCCGTTTGAAGCAGATCCCTCGCTGCGCTCGGGATGACAAATGTCTGGAGTGGTTTTGAGAATCCCGAAGAAGCCAAACTGCAGCATTACCCCTATTTCCAGTGTAGCCAATTGGGTAGGGGAGGTGTGACACGACACTGAAAATTATTTCTGGTGCCTTCTTGATAAGTTACGCGGATTTGATCTGCGGGAGGGGCTTGACACCTAGTAGCCGCAGGCGGAGACGTAGGTCCGCTACGTCTCCGCAGGTTGGAGTCTTTCAGCTCGTCAGGTTTACTGGGCGCTGGCGCGGGAGACGGTTCCGCCTTCGCTGTGGCGCAGCACGCGGCCCGGCAAAGCGCCAGTGTGACCTCCGTTGGATACCACCACCTCGCCGTTCACCAGCAGCCACTGGACTCCCTCGGAGAGCTGGTGAGGCTGATCAAAGGTGGACTTGTCGATGATCGTTTCGGCGTTAAAGACGACAACATCTGCCTTGTAGCCGGGCTTGAGCTGGCCCCGGTCGGAGATGCCCAGGCGTTCCGCTGGTAGTGAGGTCATCTTCCGAATTGCATCAGGCAGCGTCAGCGTTTTGTTTTCACGTACATATTTTCCGCGCACGCGTGGATAAGTGCCATAGGAGCGCGGGTGCGGATGCGAGCGAGCGAGAATTCCCGTGGGAGCCAGGGCTGAGCCGTCGCTTCCGATGGTGACCCACGGACGCGAGAGCACCATTTGCACATCTTCTTCCCGCATTCCGAAGAAGACGCCGGAGGCCTGACCCTCACCCTTGTCGAGTATGGTTAACAGGGCGTCGGCAGTATCGGTCTTCATCAGGTCCCCGATCTCGGAGAGGCGCTTGCCCTGATACTGGCGGTGAGGCTCGTAGCTGGTACGGGCCAGCATCACGGTATCGGAGCGAAGTCCGGCAATGGGGGAGGAGAGAATCTTTTGCGACTCCGCCTGAATCTTCTTCCGCTGCGCAGGATCGCGAAGGCGGGCGACGAAGCGCTCCCGGCCTCCGTCGAGGGCCCAGCGAGGCACGAGGCGCGCGGTTAGCGAAGTTGAGGATGCGATGTATGGGTAGGCATCGGCGGCGATCTTCACGCCCTTCTTTTGCAGGTCTTCTATGTATGCAAGTGCTTCGGCCATACCGCCGGCTTCCCTGGCTCCGTCGAGCCGCACATTCAGCCGCTTAAGGTGGAGCACTTCCACCGGCAATCCACCCTCCTGTCCGATGCGTGCAGCTTCCTGGAGCCACTTTAGCAACTCTTCATTTTCATTGCGAAGATGCGTTACGTAGATGCCGCCACGCCGCCCTGCCACCTTGGCCAGCGCAATGATTTCCTCGGTTTTGGCATAGCTGTTTGGTGCATAGAGCAGACCGGAGGAGAGGCCTACTGCGCCGTCGCGCATGGCGTCATCCACCAGTTGTTCCATGCGCTTGAGTTCTTCCGGAGTTGGCGCGCGGTCCTCGTACCCGACCACTGCAGCGCGCACCTGGCCGGAAGCCACCAGCGACACGACATTCACCGCGACCTTCTGACGTTCCAGGCGCGCGAAGTACTCGCCGAGCGTGGTCCAGTCGAGTTTCAGGTCCATGCCTGCCAGCGATCGTTCCATCTCCGGGCGGGCCGGCCCAACGGCCGGGGCGGGGGAGTCACTCTCGCCCAGCAATTCCGTGGTCACTCCTTGCATCACTTTGCCCAAGGCACGTCCGTCCACCAAGAGCGGAAAATCGGAGTGGCTGTGCATGTCGATGAACCCCGGAGCCACGACCAGGCCGGTAGCGTCGATGACCTGCTTGGCGGTGGAAGCGGAGAAATCGCCAACATCCACGATAGCGTCGCCGCGAATGCCAAGGTCGGCGCGCTGGGCAGGCGATCCGGTGCCGTCAAGAAGCTGGCCGCCTTTGATCAGAACGTCGAAGTCAGGCTGCGACTGCTGGCAAGACACTCCAATTAAGAGCAGGGAAACAACCAAGGCGGGAAGCAGTCCATTCGTCTTCATTCTCGACATGATTTTCGACATGCAAATCTCCTGGCGCCAAAATACGGGTCACTGCGATGCAGACAAATAGCGCAGCGCGCATTCACCCATGGAAGCCCAATCCATCAGGAGCCTAGTGGCATTATCCCGGAGACTCTGGTCCCGAAAGCTTGCAGGCAGAAGCAGTGACCAAGAACGGTCAAACATAACAGCCAGAGAAACTGGCCAGTGCGATGCACAGCTAATCAATCGTGGAAAAATCTGTCAAGAGGAAAGTCCGTACACATAGCGCGGAAATTCTCAGAACGGTGTTCATCATTAAGTTATGCAAGCTGATCTGGTTATGTGGGGAACAATGCTGCTGGTATAGTTTGAGTTTCCAATTGACGACTGCATGTGCCTCTGATAAAAGTCGCCGCCAATGGGCCAGTGCCACTGGCTCCACCGGCCGGGCTCCGGGACTCGAATCAACGCTGGCGTTCCTACACCGTGGACGACATCAAGGAGGAGTAAGAAATGCGCTCTCAACGCATTTTCCGCTGCATGGCGGTGTGTCTGAGTCTCTGTGTGCTGCTGTGCTTCCCGCTGTCGGCACAGAATGGTACAGGGCAACCTGCTGCCCTGCCGCACGATATGTCGAGCTACATGTGCAGCCACTACGACGGGCCCGTGTGTGATCAGGCGCCCGCGCCTCCTCCCGATTACCATCCGCTGGTAGGGACCTGGGTGCGGTTTTCTCTGCTCAGGAACTCGTTTTCCGTTCAGCCGCCCAGCATGCCTTTGTACGTGAAGTTCAATTCGGATGGATATTTCTCCATGATGGAGTTCCCAGCGAACCGGCCTAAAGTGAACAAGCCGCTGGGGCAGCAAACGGTAAAGGAACTCCTAAGCCGTTTTGAATGGATGGCAGGCGCCTGGGGAAATTACACGCTTGACGGACAGTGGAGCTACCGGCATCAACTGAAGAACTTCAATCCGGGCGCTAAGCCGAACAGCCAGCTGCGAGCGTGGAGTTTTGAAGGCAACATTTTTTTAATGGATGGCACCGGGCCAACTCGGAGCCCGCAGGCAAGGTTCCGCAAGCTGCCGAACCAGCCGCTCGGTTCGCGCGCCCTGGTGGGCAGCTGGGAGCGGACTGCGCTTTCCATCAATGGTTCGGCGGTTCCGCAGACCGAGCCGGAATACATGCTCTTGGGCGAGGATGGCTGGTTCCACCAGACGCTACTTCCTTCAAACCGCAAGCCGGTCCGGGCCCGGCCGCAGGAGCGAGCCGCGCCTTCGATGGAGAACTGGACCGTGCAGGACTTTGTCGGCGCGTACGAGGGCATGGAGGCATCTCGCGGGACATACAACGTTACCGGGAATACGTTTATCCGCAAGCACATTGCTGACGTCGATCCTAATCTGGAAGGGCGCGATGAGAGCGGCGAGTACACGCTGCAAGGGGAAACGCTTTCCGTGCGCGGCACCAATGCAGCGGGGCAGAAGTTTGAAGCTACTTACCGACGGCTGAAGCCCTTTGATGTCTTTGCGCCACTGCCCAAAGGCGCGGGCGGCGAATGACCACTGTCATCAGCAAGGCAGGTGACGATTTTTAAAATGGCACCAGGTCCTCAAGAGCAAGGACGGGTCTGGGCATGATTCTA
>JBFXAV010000088.1:0-7960 GCA_050183935.1 Candidatus Korobacteraceae bacterium
GGGAGTCGACCGCTCCTATGTGAGCCGGGTGGCGCGCGGAGAACGCCAATCCGATATAGTCGAGGCCGCCTTGCGCAGCGAACTCAAGCGCATTGAGGCCAATCTGAAGCGAAAGCGCCCAACCTAAAGTTCCCCGGGGCCCTCTCTAGTGCCAATTCTAAATTTTGGGATGCGCGAACCCGGAAGATGGGTTCACACTGCTATTACCGAAAGTTTTCAGCCGTTGCACCAGCGGGACAAGGGACTGCTCCTGAAACATACGGATCGCCGCTACCCCAGCGGCTCCTGCCTGAACGCAGTCTTCCGCATTGTCTATGGTGACCCCGCCTAGGGCCAGCAACGGTTTTTGCGACGTACCTGGGCCTTCTACTTTTCCTGCCGGAGTTTCTCCCGTGGCGGCGGATCGCAGTGCAGCCAGTCCCCTACCAGGGTTGTCTCCTTTGCCAAACACCGGACCAAAAACAGCAAAATCGGCGCCATGGGCGGCAGCGTACCGTACCTCATCGGGAGTATGGCACGAAACGCCAATTACCGGTGGCGGCAGGGCACGGCGGCGGTGAGCAGCTACTCCGGTCCACAATGTTCTGGCTTCACTTGCGGAGAGATCATCGGAACGCAGATGCACTCCATGGGCTTCGGATGCCAAGGCTACATCTATTCGTGAATTGACCAGGAGACGCGCCGGGCTGCGCGCTTCGGAAATTCTCCTGACAGCTTCTCGCGCCAACGATTCTAACTCGCGGGCGGGCAGGTCTTTTTCCCGTAACTGTATATAAGAAATGCCTGCGGCGGCGGCTTCGGTGATTTTGTCGAGGAGACTGCGCCGACGCTCCTCTTCGCTGCCGCCCGGAAGCTGTGAGCGGTCGGTAATGTAGTAAAGCACCATAAGCGTTATGCTCCAGCCTGGTTGGGTCGAGCTGGCGGGCAGCCCCGGATTGCCCTTCGGCGTCTATCTAGCCTGTTCTTGCATTGGGGCACAAAATCACTACCATGCCAGAGAGCCTGGCGGAAGGTCGGGCGCGAACGCTAGAAAGACAGGAAAGCAATGGCGACATTTTCGCAACGCATTGTTGGGGCAGCAACCCTGAACGTCCCTACCTACGAGGAAGTGGAGAACGATACGAGCGCCACCGGCCAGGCGATGGCCGTGGTTGTCCTGTCCAGCATCTCCGCCGGCATTGGGCTATGGCACGGGCTGATCACAACTTTTATCACCGGGGTCGTCTCGGCCCTGATTGCCTGGCTTGTCTGGGCAGTGCTGGTATACCTGATCGGAACCAAGATTCTGCCGCAGCCGCAAACCCAGGCGGACGTATCGCAGCTATTGCGGACGCTGGGGTTCGCGGCGGCTCCGGGACTTCTGCGCTTCCTCGGTATCATCCCGATTCTTGGCCCGGTGTTCCTCCTGGCAATCTCTGTGTGGATGCTGGTGGCCATGATCGTCGCCGTCCGGCAGGCTCTCGACTACACCAGCACCCTGCGAGCCCTGGGAGTTGCCGTGATCGGGTGGCTCATCTCGATTGTGGTCTCGCTGGTACTGTTCCGGCCAGTAATGTTCTGAGCCACTGAAATACACGCGCAGCCCCGAGGCCTCTACTATCTTGCTGCCGGTACTGTCCAACCCAGCTTTTGGCCGCGATTCTGCTCATCGAGCCACTGCTTTAACGGGGCGAAGTATTCCATGAGCGCGTTGCCATCGATCTGGCGCTCTCCGGTTAATGCCTGCAGGGCATCCGGCCACGGACGGCTCTGCCCCATTTCCAGCATGGCATTCAGCTTGGCGCCCGCCTCTTTGCTGCCATAGAACGAGCACCGGTTCAGCTGGCCGGTGAAGCCGGCCTCGCGGCACATGGCGCGATAGAACTGGAACTGCAACAGGTGGGCCAGGAAGTAGCGCACGTAGGGCACATTCCCAGGCACATGGTACTTAGCTCCAGGGTCGAAGTCTTTTTCCGAGCGCGGTACGGGTGCAGTGATGCCTTGATAACGATGGCGCATGTCCCACCACGCCTGGTTGTAGTTTGCGGGCGTAACCTCGCCGGAAAACACGCGCCAGCGCCATTCGTCGATCATCATTCCGAACGGCAGAAAAGCGATCTTATCGAGCCCTTCGCGCAGAAGCAGGCCAATTTCCTGCTCACGTGAAGGCTGCGGAACCATGGCCAGCAGTCCGACCTTGTTGAGATAGTCGGGCGTCATGGAAAGCGCAATCGCGTCGCCGATGGCCTCGTGGAATCCATCGTTCGCTCCGCCGCGGAACAGCAACGGCTGCTTGTTGTACGCCCGCTGGTAAAAGTTGTGACCCAGTTCGTGGTGTATGGTAACGAAGTCCTCATCGCGAATCTGGATGCACATCTTCAGCCGCAGGTCTTCCTCGTTGTCCACGTTCCAGGCGCTGGCATGGCAGACCACGTCTCGATCCTGCGGCTTGGTGAACAAGGAGCGCTCCCAGAATGTCTCCGGCAGCGGCTTGAATCCCAGCGAGAGAAAGAAGTTCTCGCCGTACTTCACCATGTCTTTGGGGCCGAGATTCTTGGCCTGGAGCAGCTTGGTGAGGTCGTAACTTGCGCCACGCTCCGGCGGGGCCACGAGGTCGTATACATTCCCCCACTGCTGTCCCCAGATATTCCCAAGCAGGTCAGCGCGGATCATGCCGTCGGAAGTCACCGCCTGCGGGCCATACTTCTCCACCAGCTTACGGCGCACGTAGCCGTGCAACGATTCATAGAGGGGACGCACCTGGGCCCAAAGCCGGTGAATCTCCCTGGTGAATTCCTCGGGAGACATGTCGTAGTTCGACCGCCACAGGTCACTGGTATTGCGGAAGCCGATCTCCTGCGCGCCCTTGTTGGAAAGCTCCACCAGCCGCGAATACGGCTGGCGCAGTTGGGGAGAAATTGTTCGCCAGCCCACCCACAGGTCTTTCAGCACGTCGGCATCGCGCGTGACCGCGAACGCCTGCTCCATTTCACTTTGGCCGAGGCACTTGCCTTCATAGGGACCAGTCTTCGGACAATACTTCCCGCGTCCGTACGCCCCTTCCAGACGGCTGGCAATCTGGGTGAGCTCTTCACGCTCCTTGGGATTCTGGGGAGCAGGCATGGTCAGCGCCAGTTCCAGAAGTTTGAACTGCCGCGCAAGCTCGGGAGGCATTTGCAGATTCTTGAAGCGCTGCGCCTCTTCGATAAATCGGGTGGTTTCCGCGATGAACTTCTCGTTGTAGTCGGCGGCAACGATCTCGCTGTCTTCAATGATGTACGTGGACTGGATCCACTGCGCGTGCCCGGACATGGTGCTCAGGCGCTGCAAGGTCTGATTCACCTGATCCATGAACTGCCTGGCTTCTTCCACGGTGGGCGCGCCCCCGGCAGCACTGGCAGCACTTCCCCCGCGTGCAGGCGCAGACTGCGCCACGGCTGCTACAGCAATCACAGTTGAAAAGAGGACAGTAGCCAGAACCCTAAGGCGGGCAAGCACATTTGAAGCCATGCGAAACCTCCTATGCCCCTTACCATGTATACCGCGATCCGGGAGCCGCGGCAAACGGTGGCTACTCCCTGCGTGACGCTCCTGGTGGCCAACGCCAGCGCCGCTAAGGGTGTCCAATCTGGTATGGGACTGGGAACACAAGTCGTCTGGCTGCTGCTGCTGTCGATTCCAGTGGCTTCCATCGCCTGGACCGTGACTCACGAAGAGGTGTTTCGCGAGCCCCGTGAGTGGTGCGCTCGCCGCAGCCGCACCGCCCGGTCACTGGCCGGGCGCAAGTTGTTCTACCTGTTCACCTGTGAATACTGCTTCAGTCATTGGGTGGCTTTGTTCTTCGTGGCCCTCACGGGCTTCCAGCTTCTTTTCACGGACTGGCGGGGCTACCTGCTCGCGCTGTTTGCGCTGGTGTGGGTCGCCAACATCTATATGAATCTTTATGGCGCGATACGTCTCGATATCCGCCGCGAGCGGATCGAAATCAAAAAGACCGAAGCAGAAGCCGAGCAGGCTGCCCGAAACCTGCAAGAAGACTCGATGAATATAGAAAAGCCGGCTGCGTGATCGGCTTTGATGATTCTGAATTGCCTACGGCCGCGTCTTCGCAATTTCCGGCGCGTTTTCCGGCGGAGGCTGCGGCGACAGGTGGTATTTGGTGAGTCCGGCGCGCAGGTACTCAAAGGCATCCTCGGGCGTGTCCGCCATATGGAATAAATTGAGGTCTTCGGGTGAAATGGTCCCGGAATCTGCCATGGCTTGCAGGTTCAATATCCGGTTCCAGTAGTCGCTTCCGTACATCACCACGATAATCTTTTTCGCCAGCTTCTCAGTCTGGGCCAAGGTAAGGATTTCAAACAGTTCATCCAGCGTGCCGAATCCGCCAGGGAATACGATCAAGCCCTTGGCAAGATAGGCGAACCACAACTTACGCATGAAGAAGTAGTGGAATTCCAGGTTCAGACTGGGCGTGATGTACGGATTCGGCATCTGCTCGTATGGCAGGTTGATATTCAGACCAATGGTCTTGCCGCCGGCTTCGCGCGCGCCCAGGTTGGCGGCTTCCATGATGCCCGGCCCGCCACCGGTGGTGATGACAAACCTGTGCCGCTTGGAGGAGAGCGTGAGCGACCACTCGGTGAGCATGTGCGCAAGCCGCCGGGCATCGTCGTAGTAGCGCGCCATCTCGACGCCGGCGCGGGCCCGCTGCAACAGGGCTTGTTCTTCCGGAGGAGCAGGGGTTGCCGACCCAGGTTTTTCCAGCAGTTCCAGATGTTCCGCAGCCTTGGTGGGGCTGTGGAATCGCGCCGAGCCAAAGAACACCACCGTGTCCTGGATGCGCTCGCGACGAAAGCGGTGCAGCGGCTCCATATACTCGGCCAGAATCCGCAACGCACGCGCGTCGGGACTCTTCAGAAACTTCAGGTTCTCGTAGGCCAGCGGAGCACGTTCTATGGTTTCATCCATAAGTACAGTCTGCAACTTCCGGGCAGGACTCTCAAGCGATTAACAGAGATTAGGGGTCAGGATACGCGAGTAGCAGTCCCCGGCTTGCCTGGGTCCGCGTAGTGGATGGCTTCCGAAACCCCGATCCAGATGTCGAGCAGGCCCAGACCTGTGATGAGGCCACGCACGAAATTGTTGCGCAGCATCCCGCCCAGTCCGGGATAAGACATCAGCAGAGTGTTTTCTGTCCACACCCTTGTCCAAGGAAGGATGGCGAGCAGCATGCCGAGCTCGATGCAAAAGACCACCAGAATCACCAGGGAAAGGCGATGCACCCAGATCGTGAGTCGGGAAACCTGCGGGTGGTCCTTGCGAGGCACTCCCCGGTCGCGGGAATCGAGCTCACTGACAGGAAGAGGCAACTGAGTGCCTGGCTGAACTTCCGAATCCCTGGAATCGCTCGCAAAACCCATACCTGGGCATTTTACGACTTCAGGACCCGAATGCGCTCGGCAACATCGCGATAATCAATATTGGAACCGTAGACTTCCATGAAGTGCTGGAGCGCAGCCGGACGGCTGCCTGCCGCTTCGTGCGCGGAGCCCAGCTCGTAGTGGACCGCCACGCGAGCCTCTGCGTCGGGTGTCTGGTTCAATGCCTTCTCATACCAGCGCACGGCGGCTTCGGGGATTCCTTTTTCCAGGAAGCACTGGCCCAGCAGCGTGTACACCTGGAGGGTGTCGCGGAAAGGCCGTCGCAGTTCGATATTACGGGCCACCTTCTGGAGCTCGCCTATGGCCTCGTCGAGCAGGCCCATCTCGCGGAATGCCACCCCCAGACTGTAGTGGCTTTCGGGATCTTCGTTATCACTGGTACCGTGTTCAGCCTCTTCCCTGAATTCTTCAAACATCTCCGAAAGGACGTCACCGGGCATCGGCACAGTTGTCGCTACCGCCGTGCTGACTTCCGGCACAGCTTCCTGGAAGGATGCCTGCACAGGCACGGATGCGACCGGCATCTGTTCCACCGCATTAGCTGGAAGAGCCACGCTTGCTGCGGCGACAGCAGCAACTGGGGCGGTTTCCATTGCAAATTGGTTGATGGTTTCGGGAATAACATCTTCAATTCCAGATACCAGGCTCTCTAACGCGCTGCTCATATGACTTGCCTGGGCAGGCGCTTCACTGGTCAGCGCTGGAACAAAAGGAACAACCTCAAGGGCTGGGAGCGCTTCCTTTTCAGGATTTTCAGCTTCAATTGTTTCCACCGCGCTTGCCGTTGCTTGTTCTGCCATTACTTCTTCTGCTGTTGCTTCCTCAATGGTCACGGCAGGGCCTACTGCTGTAGTCATGGCAGCAGCAGCGGCGTCAATTTGCTTTTTCAGTTCTTCCAGATCAGCAAGCCCTGGAGCCAGGGCGGCGCACTTGCGAACCACCGCTGCGGCCTCGTCCCACATCTGCTGCCCAATGTAGAAACGAATCTCTTCCAGCATTTCAGCAGCAGGCGAGGTTTCCGGTTCGTCCGGCTCTACGAGGACATCCGAATCGCTCGCCATTGCGAGTTCTGGAATCGAGGAAGCATCCGCTTTGTCTTCATTCTGTGGTAGCGGTTGCCATTCGTCGGAGATATCCAACTCCACCTTCTCGGCGGCGAGCACGATCTCAGCGCCCGGGGATGCTGGTAGCACGCTTGCAGTGTGCTCGATCACGAACTCGAGCGGCGCAGCTTCCGGCTGATGCCCGGCGGTTGCGGAAGACGCAGGGACCGCCTCCTGCTGTGCTGGGGCCACATCGCCGGAAACAGTACTCGCCTCTTTTTCAGCATCTCCACCCGCAGTGACAGTGGTCTGCCTGCGATAACGACGGGCAAGGTTGCCGTATTCCTCCGCCTGGGTTCCATGGCCTGCATCGCGGTAGAGCTCAGCAAGAATCTCACAGGATTGGGCGGCGTCTTGAAAGCGCTCGTTACGCGCATACACCGTGGCCAGCCGCTGATGCAGCCGCGCACTACGAGGAGCCTGCGGCAACACCGCCTCAAGGGTCGCTATGGCTTTGGGCAACAAGCTATACGAGTCGAGCAACTCGGACTCGGTAAGCGCAGACTCCACAGCATCGCTCGCTTGCGGCGTCAGTGGCTGCTCCAGAGCCGGGGCTGAGGAGTCGAGCTCGTCGGCCATGAAGGCCTTGCCACCTTCCTGCGGTGTCAGCGAGCGCAGTACCGGGTCGTCTCCGAGCCTCGCCACCATCTGGCGATAGTTCTGCATGTGGACCGGATTTTGCGGCTCCAGGACGGAAAGGTCGCGATAGAAGTCGCGCGCCCGCGGCAGGTCTCCCTTCTTGACCAATGCATGGGCGAGCAACTCGATCACTTCGGTGATCTGGCTCTGTTCTCCCGCCTTTTGCAGCAGCGTGAGCACCATCTCCAGGGCTGCTGCATTCTCCTTAACCCGTTCGGTAAAAGTACGGAGCGCGTTCAGAAGCTTTTCGGGACTGTTCGCCAGAACCCGGTCACTGTGCTCCGAATAGATGCGCAGTGCTGTCTCAAACTCGCCGCGCGCCGCCAGCCAGTCGGCATAGAGGTTCATGCCGGAAATATCGTCATGCACCACTAGCAGCTTACGCGCCAGGGGCTCGGCTTCCTCGGGCTGCGCCAGTGCTAGCCGCGCCCGCAACAGGCACGATAGTCCCTCGCTGTTGGAATCGATGTTAGGAATGTTTTCTAAATGCCGAACCGCACCGGCAAAGTTGCCGCTCTCCACGGCGATTTGCGCGCGCATCAGGAGCGCACTCGCATTTCCCGGCGCCATGGTGAGCAGGCGGGTCAGGGATTCGTCGGCGGCATCGGTTGAGCCACGCTTCCGCAGCGACTGCGCGCAGCGGAAGTAGGTTTCCATGGCTTCGTCATTCTTGCCCATGCGCACATACAGATCGGCGAGACGGCCCTGCATTGCAGAGTTGTCGGGGTCGAGTTCCAGCATCTTGTGGAACACCCCTGCCGCAGAGTCAAGCTGATTCGCTTTAATGTAGTGTTCCGC
>JBFXAV010000089.1:0-7884 GCA_050183935.1 Candidatus Korobacteraceae bacterium
AGTTGTCGGATAATCTTGGGATTCCATATTGAACCACGGTAAAAATGGGACTCAGAATCTGGATGTTGGCATGTATTGCCAGTGCAGTCCTGCTGACTGGCGCGTGTGGTGGCGGAGCCGGCTCGACGCCTAACCCACCGAATACTCCGAACCCTCCAGGGTCGGCCGTTCCCGCGCCGACATTCTCAAGTACACCTTCCCAGACTGCGGCTGAAGGTCAGCCATACACTTACCAAGTGGCGGCTTCTGCCGGTGAGGCACCAGTGACGTTCGCTGTTACGCAGGGACCGGCTGGCGCCACTATCTCCGGCGGTATTCTTTCATGGACTCCAACTCATGCTCAGTCGCGGGTTGCGAATTCCTTCACGATTACCGCATCGTCCAGCGGTGGAAGCGCAACGCAAACCTTCTCTGTCACGCCGAATGGAAACATCAATGGAATAGTGAGCACGATTTATGTGAGTTCACAGGGGAAAGTGCCGGTACCTATCGATAGTTCCGCACTCCCGGTGGCGGCCTACGTGCCGGAAGGAGGAGGATATACAAAAATTCAAGGCACTGGTTCTGCATCGGGAACATTCACGATTCTCGGTGTGCCGCCCGGTGAAGTGCTGATTCAGCAGGGAGGCAACTTTGTCTTGACGAACTTGAGTGATATTGATTTCAGCACCGCAGTTCTTGGCCGGGTCGATGCTGTGACTCCAGTCAACGCAGCAATTATGGAGTTGGACATTACCTTTGCCACTCCTCCGCCCGCTTCAGAAGGCTTCTACAATTGGTATGTTCCAAATCTCGGATTGAAGCGTTCTTACGTACTGGATTTTCAGTCTGGTATTCCGAGCACAACATTTCGTACTTCGGACAATTACGCTGCGCCATTGATGGACATTGCTAAGGGAGATGTCGGATATTTTTACCGGACGTATTCTCCACCTATGGGGGCGACAGTCCAGTCCCTGATTGATAGCACCGGACCCCTACCGCTGCAGATGTCGGACGGTGGCACAACCAGAGTGACTGCGTCGACCACGGGGGTTTCTCTTTCGAAGAACTTGCGTGCAAACATCCAGGGAACTGCTTTCCATTCGTTGTTAACACAGATTAATCCCACCGCTACGCTCTTTTCCTCAGGCCCGACGGAAACGGGCGTTCGGGTCAAAGCGCAACCTTTTACGGACGAATTCGGGGAGATTTTTTCTTCCGTCGGATACGATGCCTCTCCCACACTGGTTTCCGTGTCGGACTCGGCCTTGCTGTCGGACAATGATCGTGGAGACCTACCGTATGGGAACCCATACACGAGCTTCACTGAGTATTTCAGAGTGATGTTTCAGGCAAGGATCGGGTCTGGCTTGGGCGGTATTTTAGGTAGTGTCGGAACCGTGACCAGATCAATTCCAGGCGCGGGTAGCGTGATAACTCCAGTGATCAGTCCTGTGACATCACCCATGATCGATGGTGTCAGCATTTTCACTCCCCCCGGTCAGCGGAGTCCAATTGTAAGCACATCTCCAACCGTATCCTGGCAACTCCCTGCCATCGGGACGGCACAGTACTATACTGTTAGTTTCCTGGAGGTGCCTGCCCCGGGGGATACAACCTTCGATTTTTTCAAGATACACACCGCTCAAACCAGCATAGTCCTTCCTGCCGGTGTTCTGACTCCAAGTACAACCTACCACGTATTCATCCGGGCATGTTCTTCGCCGAACGGAAGTTTGGGCAGACCCTTGGTAAACCCATTCCCTTTTAGCTGGGCCGATGCAATTTCGTCGTTTATCAGGACCGCTCCCTAGTTATCTCTCAGCAGTACTTGGGTGGGTTTCAGCTTGCGGTGGGAATTGGGTTATTCCTGAACGTGGACGGTGAACTGCATTTCTGCGTGACCAGTGCCGCAAAAATAAGAGCACTGGCCTGCAAAGTCACCCGCCTTATCGGGAGTGATTGCGACTTCCGTCTTGCGGCCTTTGGGGATTTCGGTTTTGATGCTGAGTTCCGGAACGCTGAGTCCGTGAGTGGCGTCTTCGCTGGAGAGAACCAGCGTGACCGGTTTGCCTTTGGTAAGGGTGATCTCGGCCGGAGTAAAGGAGAAGCGGCGGGCAACGATTTCTATGCGGTCGGATGACTCCTGTTGTGGTGTGGCGAAGGAAGAAGCCACCGCAAGTGCGAGAGCCGTCAGGAAGTAGAAGGTTCGTTTCAGCACGGTTCCCCTAAAGCAAGTTGTTCCTTGAGTGTTAGTGCGGGTAGCAGCGTACGAGAGCGTCTGCTGCCACGCATATCCGGGTGATGCGTGGGACTTCTCCAAGGCGGCTCTTGATACCTGATGGTTCATGGGGCCAGGAACTGTAGGATGCGCTGGTAGTCCTCCTCGGGAAGCAGGGCACGAACGCGCATGTGCATGAGCACGGTTTTCGCGGCCTTGGGGGAGAGTGACTGCGGCGGCTGGTGGCAGCGCCGGCAGTGAATCTGAAACAGCCTGGCTCCGGATGCGGCAGCTTGCTTGGTTTGCGCCGCTTTTGCCTGCGCGCTTTGGGCGGAGGCGGAGCGAGCTGGCGCAGCAGCAGACTGCTGGGACGGCGGCGCCTGCTGGGCGAGAATGCCACCGTAAGCAGCCAATGCAAGCGTGATCAGCAATACGAGTTTCCCCAATGCTCTCATTGACCACCTCCGGCGATAGGAAGGAGGAAGCGGTAAGTAACGGCAAAATTCCAAATGTTGATGTCACGAACTGCGTTGAACCTGCGGCCATAACTGGCGCTAAGGCGGACCTCCTGCGGTAGGTAGTAGTTCACGCCGAATTCGGTCTGATGAGTATCGAGACCAGGCATGGAGTCGCCGGGCAGGAACTGGTCGCGATAGAACTGCTGCACGCGTCCTACGAGTTGCAATCCCGCAATGCCGGTCTGGCCGGCCTGTCCGAAGCGGTAGGCGCCTTCAATCCAGTATCCGGTTCCGCTGGGAGAGTGCGCCAGCTCGCCGCGAAGGTCGGAGGTATCGGAGGGCTTCCAGTCGATGAATGCTCCGAAGATGTTGTGGCGAGTGTCCTGGAGGAATCGCTCATAGGAGCCGCCAACTTCTACGCGAGCATCGGGGAAGTAGAGGCCGATGCGGGTTCCCGCAGCTCGGCCGGAACGGAACTTGTTCACGGTGCTGAGGGCGGAGAAAAACCCAAGATAGTTGAGCTGCCATTTCTCGCCGCGAGCGGCGACGCCGCGAAGCATGGCTCCATTGCTGGATCCCTGGGTGCGCGTGCCCATCGGAAAAATGATGGGCGCATCCTGAAAATTTCTTATCCAGAATGGAGTGTAGCGCTCGTTAAAGGTATTGAATGGCGTGAGGAACCTTCCCACAACCAGCGTTGCTTGTGGCGCGAGAATCAGGTCGGCCTGAAGGTACTCAACGCTGCTGAAAAAGCTTCCATTGAAGTCGCCGCCGGGCGGATGAAACCAAAACTGGCGAAAGTCAAAGCGGCTTTCGATGAGCACGCGGTCGCCGATGGGAAGCAGGCCGACGGGCGCAATGACAGGTTGCAGAAACGTGTTGTCACCATTGCGGGTAGCCACAAACCCCACGCCACCGGAGACGACGGGCGCCGGATTCTGCGAGTGCGCAGCGCGCGTTTCGGCAAACAGCAGAACCAGAAGCAGCGCAGCGTGCATCAAGGTGCGAGGATGCATTCCTGTGCGATCTCCAGAGATCGCCCGCGTGCAACTTCGGTAGCGGGCCGACGTGCCCAAACTACCGGAGTGCATGAAAGGAATTGTCAACAGCAGGTCAATGCGGGGTCATGTTTTCGTCGAGTCCCGGAAGAGGCAACAGCTAGCGGCTTCCGGGATCGTAGCGGGGGTGCTGCTCATAGTCCTGGCCGTACTTGTTCTTGTGCGGGGGATTGGGCTCGATAACCTCGCGGATGGCAATGCGTCCGAGATCGGTGGAGGAGTTCTCGACGCGGATGGTTCTGGCAAGCGCCGTAAGATCCTGTGGTGAAGCCAGTTCGTGCCACACCTGCATTCGGTACTGGCCGGGGGGGACATCCTGAATTCGAAGTTCGCCCTTGGAACTGGAGACTCCATACAGTTTCGTGGGCAGCGCAAGAATGGCCGCGCTCATTTCAGGATGAATGTTGCAGAAAATAAAGGAGACGCCGACGCGGTCGAACTTTACGCCGCGAGAGCGTCCGGCTTCATAGAGGCCGAGATCAAAGCGTTTGCCCTGAAAGAATGAAAAAACATTGTGGAAGAACGGATCGAGGTTGGGAAACTCCACGACGGAGCCAACCGGCACTACCAGGAGATGTTGGGAGAACTGCTTGTTCTTCTGCGAAAGCGTGAAGCGTCCCGGCGCCGGCGCTGAAGTGGAAGCCTGATCTCCGACAGGAATAAGCCACACCACGACATTGGAAGCGTCGCGCGCAGGGGAGCCATCGCGCCGGGTAATGGCAACTTCAGAGTGTACTTCTCCTGCGACGGCCATGGCCGATGGCAGCACGAAGGAAATCGCGATGAGCGCGGCAGTTCTCGCCGCGTCAAAAGGAAACCCCAATCGCCAAGTTGACATGCCCGGCTTGCGCTCGGTTTCCATCCCGGAAGTATGTTCTCAGCCTCCGGTACTCCAAGGCAACCAGCAGATTTGAACGCGGGCGGAAGATCATGTTGAGAAAAGCGGACTGATTACGCGCAAGGGACTGGCGGTCTTCCACATTGAGCGCCTGAGTAAAGCGTTGCAGGTCGGAGGCAAAGGGATTATCCGTGCCCGCGGCCAGGTTCCACTCCCAACGCTGCGTGGGAGCGAACTTAAGCTGGGACCAGCCGCCGACGGCATTGAGTCCGGCAATGCGGGCGGAGGGGTTGCTGATGGTCTGATCGGCGACGATGCTGTTCCAAACTCCGCCGCCGAGTCCGCCCAGGGCCTGTCCGCGGAAGAACTCTCCGGAGAGGGTGAGGTGCGGGGAGAGTGGGAGGTTGTAATCCGCCATCCAGGACCAAGAACCGATGTTTCGATTGAATCCGTAGTTTTGACGGCCAAGGTAACCGCTGGCGCCGATTTGTGCGGGGCGTCCGGCCAGGACGCCGGACCAGCCGACTCTGCCGGCGCCGGCGGGAAGGCGCGAGGATTCCCCGGGACCGGGCGTTCGCTGAAACTGAGAGCCGAGAATCCCTTCGGTCACGGCATCGAGCACTCCGCCCTGGATGGAGAAGCGAGAGTTGTCACTGAGGCTCCAGCGACGCTCGACGCGAATCTGGGGAGTCCACACCCAGAGATTTCCTGACCACGAAAAAGCAGGCTCGCCGAGGGTTGCGTAGGAGGTGGGAGAGAGCGGCGAGAAGAATGGGGCCTCCTGACCGAAGCTGACCGTCGTGTTCTCCCAATCGAGGCGGCCGTGCGCGGTCCGCAGGCGCATCAGGCCATTGGTGGAACCGAATGCGGCGCGAGGAAATCCCCCGAAGAAATCCATTTCTACACCGGCGCTGGACGAGGCTCCTGCGATGCGCGGTCCCAGGACTTCAACACCCAGCACGCTCTGACGCAGAGTGGCGCCGAAGTCGCCAGCGGTACTCCCGGGAAGCCGATTGAAAGCCAGTCCG
This sequence comes from Candidatus Korobacteraceae bacterium, assembly GCA_050183935.1. GTDB lineage: Bacteria > Acidobacteriota > Terriglobia > Terriglobales > Acidobacteriaceae > DASZRZ01. Next base: position 5,586 of record JBFXAV010000089.1, read on the forward strand.
GGCATGTCCTGAATATTGACCCTGCCCTGGTTGGCGCTGGCGTTCATCAGCACCAGTCCGGAAATGCGAACCTTGTAGCGCGAGGCGCTCTCCACTGAGGTCTGCGCCTGTTCCTCCACGCGAGACGCCAGCAGTTCCTGGCCCTCTTGCAGCGAACGCAGGGTTCCGTCAGAAGCCGGAACGAGGGCGCTCTCCGGCAACGGGGTGGCGCGGGTGGGTAGCGAGTCGGAGGGGGATTCGGTGGCTCCGACGCGGGCTTCGAGAGAACGCAGGCGCTCCCGCAGTTCCTGTAGCTCTTGACGCGACTCGCGCAGCTCGTTGCGAAGCTCTAATAAGAGAGCCTGGGAATCCGCGGGCAGGGCATCGCCCCGAGGTGGCTGGTTGACCTGAGAGTACGCGGGAGCCAGGAGTGCAAAAAGGCACAAGGAAGCGAGATGGAAACCAACCCATCGGTTACGCATAAAGGCGACTCCGGGAGAAATGTAGGGCGTACTATACCGCTCCTCTGTTGAAGGAAATGCCTTCCTGCGGCTGAATTGTTGTGAATGATTCGCTACAAGGAACGAGACTTTTAGGAGACAGTCAATCCATAATGTGTCAAAATATGATGCTATACTTATTATTTGACATCTACTTGAGTCGGCAGTAGAGTGGCAAACTTCGTAGAGCCTCCCTTGAAAATTTTTGATCGAACAGTGGAGGGAGCAGGGCGGTTTCGCAAAGAATCGATAATTGAATGTCGAGAATCCAGTTGTAATGTCGCCTATTTTGCGACGGGGAGAAAAACACATGTCAACTCAACCTGTGCTCAGTGAGAAGCGTGCTGGCGACAAATCAGCAGTTGCCGGACTGCTGCGGGAAATGATGTTAATCCGCGAGATCGAGCAAAAGGCCCTGGACCTAAGCACGGCCACTCCGCCCACAGTGGTGGGGTCGGTGCACTTGTGCGCGGGGCAGGAAGCGGTTCCGGTGGGAACGGCGGCCGGGTTGAATGCTGATGACCAGTTTGTGGCGACGTACCGGGGACATGGGTGGGCGCTGGCATCAGGGCTTTCGCCGCTGGAGGTATTTGGAGAAATTTGCCACCGCGCCATTGGAGTGAATGGCGGCCGTGGCGGCTCGGCCTACATGATGGCGCCTGACAGGCGGTTTATTGGGGAGAACTCCATTGTGGGCGCGGGAGTACCCATAGCCTGTGGAGTGGCGACGGCGAATGTTGCCGCAGCCAATGGCAAGGTGGTGGTGGTTTCGATTGGCGATGGGGCATTCAACCAGGGATCAACGCACGAGGGCATTGCCTATGCGGCGGCGCGGAGTTTGCCGGTGATCATTATCTGCGAGAACAATGGATGGTCGGAGCTGACTCCGACGTCGCTGACCTTCAAGGTGCAGCGCATTGCTCAGCGCGCCAGCGGGTATGGAATTCCCGGAGTGACGATTGACGGTTCGAATCCGCTGGACGTGCGCGACACGATTCAGCAGGCGGCGAAGCGAGCGCGAGAAGGCGCAGGTCCGGCGCTCATCGAATGCCGCGTGCCGCGCTTGTGGGGACACTACAACCGTGACATTGAGCACTACCGGCCCAAGGAAGATCGGGATGAGGCGCGAGGGCGCGATCCGATTGCGCGTTTCTCCGCAAAGCTCGTTGCCGACGGCGTAATGAGCCAGCAAGAGATCGATACGCTGGGCGCAAAGGTGAAGGCTGAGGTGCAGGAGCTGGCTGAGAAGGTGCTGGCTTCTCCGATGCCGGAGCCTTCCAGCGCACGCGAGCACGTGTATGCGGCGAACACAGCCGCGCCCGCCCAGAAGCAAGAGCCTGCTGGCGAGGCGAAGACGATGTCGTTCATCCAAGCGGTGAACGAAGCGCTGAATCAGGAGTTGCAGTCGCGTCCGGAAGTGCTGGTCTATGGCGAGGACGTGGGATTCTCGGGCGGAGTGTTTGGAGCTTCGCGGGGATTGCAGAAACAGTATGGCTCCGAGCGCGTGTTCGATACGCCGATTTCCGAAAGCGCGATTTTGGGATCGGCGGTGGGTGCTGCGATGTGTGGCATGAAGCCCATTGTGGAGATCATGTGGGCCGACTTCATGCTGGTGGCGCTGGACCAGATCATTAACCAGGCGGCGAATATCCGGTACATCACGCAAGGACGCTCAGGGGCGCCGATTGTGGTGCGCACGCAACAGGGAGCGACTCCGGGCTCGTGCGCGCAGCACTCGCAGAGTCTGGAGGCGCTGCTGGCGCACATTCCCGGAATTCGCGTTGCGGTGTCGGCGACGCCACAGGATGCCTACGATCTGC
>JBFXAV010000090.1:0-7865 GCA_050183935.1 Candidatus Korobacteraceae bacterium
AAAATTGCCGAAAGAAAATAGCAACGTCCATTGTCGGCACCTTTCCGGAACCGAACGTAGGCAGGACAAACACTTTGCCTTATTCCTTGATCGCAGTCGCGGCAATGCGCTCGCGGGTAAGCTGAGCCTTGAGCGTTTGCTTGTTCTCCGCCATCCGCTCGCCGTGAACCTTAACTCCCGCGAGATTAGTTCCGGAAAATGTAAATACTGGCATAGCACCACCTCGTTCCCGGCTGGATTACACCAAGCCGGTTGGTACAGTTATTTTCTTGCGCCCGCTCCGGCCGGTACTGCGCCCTTTGCAAGGCTGACCCCGCGATTAATCATTTCCTGCAACTCGTCCGGGTTGGAAGAACGCTGCAGAGCGGTATCCAGCGAAATCTGCTTCTGGAAAAACAATGAAGCCAGGGACTGATTGAACGTTTGCATTCCGTACTTGTCCTGGCCTGACTGCATCGCAGAGTAAATCTGGTGAATTTTGTCCTCGCGGATCAGGTTACGGACGGCGGGATTTGGCATCAGGATTTCCATCGCCATGGCTCTCCCCTGCCCGCCTATTTTTGGCAACAAGGTCTGACAAAGAATGCCCTCCAGCACCAGGGACAACTGCGCGCGAATCTGCGACTGCTGGTGCGCGGGGAAAACGTCAATTACTCGGTTAATGGTCGAGGATGCCGAGTTGGTGTGCAACGTACCAAAGGTGAGGTGTCCGGTTTCCGCAATGCGGAGAGCAGCCTCAATGGTCTCCAGGTCGCGCATTTCGCCGATCAACACTACGTCCGGATCCTCGCGAAGCGAGGCGCGCAAGGCGGCGGAAAAGCTCTTGGTATCGGCATGGACCTCGCGCTGGTTTACCAGGCAGCTCTTGTGCTGATGCACAAACTCGATCGGATCCTCAATGGTGATGATGTGGTCGTGCCGCTCGCTGTTGATCTTGTCCAGCATGGCCGCGAGCGTTGTCGACTTGCCCGATCCGGTAGGCCCGGTCACCAAAATCAGCCCGCGCGGACGATCGCACAGCTTGGCGACGACTGGCGGCAGGTTTAACTGGTTAAAAGACTTGATCTCGAAGGGAATTACACGAAATACAGCTGCGGTAGCGCCGCGTTGATTGAACACGTTGGCGCGGAAACGTGCCAGACCCTTGATGCCGAAGGAGAAGTCCAATTCCCAGTCTTCTTCAAAGCGGTGCTTCTGGGCATCTGTCATGACGCTGTAGGCCAGCGCCTTAGTTTCCGCGGGGCCGAGTTGGGGCATGTCCAGCGGCGTCAGGTGCCCGTGGACTCGAATCTGCGGTGGCGAAGAAGTGGTAACGTGCAGATCACTTCCGCCGATTTCGAGCAGCTTTTTGAGCAATTCACTTAAGGTCACAGCCATAAAAAATCCAGTTTCGAAATTTCTGGTTTCCAGTTTCGACCGTCAGAAACTGCCTGCAACTAGGCACAACTAAAAACCTGAGCCTGTATTAATGCACCGTTTCGCGGGCGACTTCTTCCAGTGTGGTGACTCCTTGCGCCACTTTGACGAGACCGCTACGACGCAGCGTGAGCATCCCCCGCTCAATCGCCTTCTTCTTCAGTTCCAGAGCGGAGGCGCCCACCAGAATCAGTTCGCGAATTTCCTCGTCCACTTCCATGACTTCATAGAGGCCCGCGCGGCCCTTGTAGCCGGTGTTGTTGCAGATTCCACAGCCACGGCCCTTGTAAACTTTGACTGTCTTGCTTTCCTCGGGAGTGAATCCCGCCTCAATCAGCGCCAGTTCCGGAAGATCAACGGCTTCCTTGCACTCTCCACAAATGCGCCGGATCAGACGCTGCGCGCAGATCAGGTGAACTGCGGTGGCGACTAGAAATGGCTCAATGCCCATGTTCATCAATCGGCTGATGGTTTCCGGGGCTCCGTTGGTGTGCAGCGTCGAAAGCACCAGGTGTCCGGTTAGCGCGGCTTTCACGGCAATTTCCGCGGTTTCAAAATCGCGAATTTCTCCCACCAGAATGATGTTTGGATCCTGACGCAAGAATGAGCGCAGTGCCGCCGCGAAGTTCAGGCCGATGGATTCCTTCATCTGAACCTGATTCACTCCGGCAAGCTGGAATTCCACCGGATCTTCGGCGGTCATGATGTTGGTTTCCGGCGTGTTCAGGCGCGCGATGGAGGAGTACAGCGTGTTGGTCTTGCCCGATCCCGTAGGTCCGGTGACCAGCACCATCCCATAGGGCTTGAGAATGGCTCGCTCAAACTTGACCAATGACTCCTGTTCAAAGCCAAGCTTGGTCATGTCGAGGCGGAGATTTTCCTTGTCCAGCAAGCGCAGAACGATTTTTTCGCCCCACAGCGTTGGAAGAGTGCTCACACGATAGTCCAGTTGCTTGCGCTTACCCCCGAGATTCACCTTCAACATGATGCGCCCGTCCTGGGGCAGGCGCTTTTCGCTAATGTCCAGCTTGGACATGATCTTGATGCGTGATGTAATTGCATCTTTCAGTTTGAGCGGTGGCGACATGATGGGTTGCAACACACCATCTATGCGGAAGCGGACGCGATACTCCTTTTCATAGGGCTCAATGTGGATGTCGCTGGCGCCCCGCTTAACGGCGTCCGTGAGAATCAGGTTCACCAGCTTGACAATCGGAGCTTCGTCGGCGGCCTTCTCCAGATCCGAGAGGGCCATTTCTTCCTGCTCGGCCTGCAATTCGACATCGGTCTCGCCAAGCTCCGACATCGAGGCCATTACCTGCTCCAGGTCCTCGCCTTCATTGCTCACCGTGCTATAAGATTTTTCGATTCCATCCAGAATCGAACTTTCCGAAGCCACCACCGGTTCAATGTTGAAGCCGGTCATGAACTTGATATCGTCCATGGCGAACACGTTGGTGGGATCGACCATGGCGATGGTGAGCGAGGCCCCAACCCGGCTCAATGGCAGAATCTGGTAGCGCTTGGCGGTGTCGTAGGGGATGAGCTTTACGACCGAGGGGTCGATTTCAAAGTAGTCGAGGTTAATAGCAGGGACGCCATACTGCCGCGAAAGAAAGTTTGTAACTTCTTCGTCGGTAAGAAACCCGAGCTTTACCAGGATGGAGCCCAGACGGGAGCCAGTTTCTTTCTGAACCTTGAGTGCCTGCTCTAATTGTGCCGGCGTTATTACCTTCTCCTTAACGAGAAGATCGCCGAGTCTTTGCGACATAGCCTGGTCTCTCCAGCCTCCGTTGACAGACCACACCCCGCCCGCAGCGCAGGCAGGAACCATCGCTGTTTGTAGCGAATGCGGCGTTACGAAGTCTGGGCGAATCGTAAGGTCGGTGACATATATTGTCAATTACTCCGAGTGCTCAGAAGATAACCCAAAGGGCGTGGCCTTTGGTGAACGCGCGTGAATTTCGCTGCAACGCGAAAAGCCATGTTTACCGAATAGGGACTTTTCCTAGACTGAGTTCGCGGACGTGCCGAAGTTATGCGCAGGACCCGGAAGACAGGCAGGCATCTTGCTGAAGAATTCGTCACAGCTCGAGTTGCAAGAAATCTATCGCCGGCTGTTCACAGCCTGGGGACGGCAACACTGGTGGCCAGCCCAGTCGCGGTTCGAGATGATCGTTGGAGCCTACCTGACGCAAAACACGTCCTGGACCAATGTGGAACGGGCACTCGCGCGCCTGCGTGGCGCCAGGGCGCTTCATCTTAATGGAATTCGGCGCATGCCTATGGAGAAACTCGAAGAGTTACTCCGGCCAGCGGGCTACTATCGCCAAAAGGCACAACGACTGAAGCAGTTTGTTTTGTTCCTCGACAAGCAGTATCAGGGGTCCTTGGATTGCATGTTCTCCCGGCCCACGGATGAGCTTCGGGAAGAGCTGCTGGCTTTGAATGGTGTAGGGCCAGAAACGGCGGATTCTATTCTGCTGTATGCCGGCAATCATCCCGTGTTCGTAATCGATGCCTACACGCGTCGCATTCTCAGCCGCCACGGAATCGCCAAAGCCGATGCCCCCTATGAGGAGCTACGCGCGTTGTGCGAGCAGGCGATGGGCGCGGAGAGCCTTGTCGCAGAGTGCGAAAGCCTGCTCACTCCTGCTGCCAGTCCGGGGGTCCCGGCGCCAGGGGCGGGCGCAAACCATACACCTTCGCGCATGAGCCGGGCGCGCCGGAGCACTCGAGTTCAGATCTTCAACGAGATGCACGGATTGCTGGTCGGAGTAGCGAAGAGCTACTGCCGGAAAACAGAGGCGCGGTGCGAGGAATGCCCTCTGGCAGATCTCCTGAAGACAGGCCGATGCACGCGCGTGTAGCGGCATTGCTCAAAGCTGCTGCTCAGGGTTTCGCCGAGCGCGGAATGATTGTAATGTCTCCACCCCGTTCCAATATCGCGTACTTGACCTGATCCAGACTTTCAAGTCCACGGAGCTTACGCGCGGATTCCAAAATATCTTCTTCATCGACTCGAGATTTTTCCATGTGCGACCGGATGAGTTTCCCATTGTCCACCAGCAGCGTTGGGCAACCCTCAAGATAGAGCTCCAGTGAGGGAAATTTTCTCTTAACGAAAGAAAGTCCAATATCGATTGTCACCAGCGTCGTGACGACCAGGAGGGCATTCGTTAGCGAATAATCTTCTCCGACAAGCCCATTCTGTACTGCCTCGCTGATGATAAGCAGCAGAATGAAATCGAAAACCGTAATTTGGGCGAGAGCGCGATTCCCCGTAATGCGAAGCAAGATCAGCAGTCCGAAGTAAATGACAGCAGCACGAAAGATCACATCCATTCTTGATTCTCCTTAGGGATACACGAATTGCCAGAGTTCAATAGTGGAGTAGCGCTCCACGGTGACGTTAAGTGGCTGCCGTCCTATTTTTTGTGGTTTCACTTCAAAGGTTACGGCAGCTTCGCTGGACTGCGCATCCAGGGAGAACGTGAAGCTTGCATGGTTCCGACCATTTGCAGAACGTTCTGGTGCTGGCTCGATTCGCTGGATAGTCCCCTGTTTCAGTAGGGGGCTGTCGATGCCAATGCGCAGCATGTTTCCGGGAACCTTCGATGCCGGCACACGCACCGTAAATCGCGTCAATGCGTCCCGACGGGCGAAGCGGGAATACTCGACCTTCACGCCTTGGCTGGTGGCGACGGCATGGCTTATCGGGCCTGTCCCGAATAGCCCAGCGCCGGCAGCCGCCAGAATGACAGCAAGAGTGGCCCAGCCAATGCGTTGAAACCTCCAGTATCTGTGTTGAAAATTCAGGTCCTGCGAAAGTTCCAGCTCACCGATGCGGGTCATTGTCTTCCTTGCTTTCTAATCAGAAGGATGCAACGAATCGCTGGAAAGTTTTATTCAGCTCTGGCCATCGGCGCATGCGCAAGCGCCTTCCAGTCCTGGATGCGCCGGGACAGCTATAATTAGGCAGCCACCACCGGAGTCTGCTGCCGTCGTAAAGCAGTAAATTCGAGGTGTTGAATCGCTGTGCCGTTCGATCCCACAAACCGTAGCCAGGCAGACCCAGGGCATCTTTCCGAAGCCATCTCCGGGACAGCGCAGGCGCGCCGGCGGACGATCATCATCGTCCTGGCAATCGCGGTCTTCCTGCTGTTCACGATCCTTTTCTCCCTCCAGGCGTTTAACCTGCCCTTCGCAGGCCCGACTACGAGTCAACAGACGTTGATTTTCGCCGCGCTTTCGGCGCTGATCTTTCTCTCCCTGGTGGCTCTCACGCTGGTGTTGTTGCGCATCCTGCTCAAGCTGGCAGCAGAGCGCCGGGTTGGCGTGCTGGGATCAAAGTTCCGCACCCGCATGGTGGTGGGAGCGCTGGCGCTTTCCTTTGCGCCCGTTATTTTTTTGTTCCTGTTCGCCTACGGATTGATGAACCGTTCCATCGACAAGTGGTTCTCGCGGCCGGTGGAAGAGGTGAGGCAGGACACGGCTCGCGTTGGCGCCTTGCTTTCGAACTATGCAAGGGAGAATGCCCAAGCCGAAGCCCAATCCCTGGCGCGCGATCCTGATATCCGCCGCAGTTTTGCCGAGGGAAGCTTTGGACTCGCATTGAGCGCCTTTCGTCGCCGCGAGCCCGCCTTGCAGGACGGCTTTGCCGTGGCTCTGGTAAATGGGGAGGCGGAAGCCAGCTTCCATTTGCCGGAAGTTTGGCGCGTAATGCGGCGCACCATGGATCTTCCTGAAAATATGTCGCTGCTCCCTGAATCCACGACTCTCGGGGACAAGCAATATATTCTGGGAGCCGCGCCGGTGACACCGCATGGCTGGATTCTGGTGGGATTGCCGTTGCCGGATACATTCACCGCCACCATGAGTGACATTGAAGCCAGCCAGCAGCGCTACCTGGAACTGGCGCAGCAACGCAAGCTGGTACGCCAGACCTACATGGGACTGCTGCTGTTGCTCACCGTCATGGTGCTGTTCGCGGCGACCTGGTTTGCCCTCTTCCTTTCAAAATTCGTTACTCGGCCGGTGGAGGCGCTTGCGGCCGCCACCAAGGAGATCTCCCGTGGACGTCTCGACTACCGTGTAGCCATCAGCGCCACCGATGAACTGGGACGACTGGTGGAGTCCTTTAATGGCATGGCCTCGGAGCTGGAACACTCACGAGCGCAGATCGAGGCATCTACTCGCGATCTCGCAGGCGCCAATGTTGCCCTTGAACAACGCCGTCGGCTGATGGAAACCATTCTCGAGAGCATTCCCAGTGGGGTGCTCTCGCTGGATGCCCAACGGCGCGTCACACACGTGAATCCCGCGCTGCAAAGAATCTTCCGCCACGAGAAAGCCGGGCAGAAAAACGGAGATGGAGAATTTCCCGCCTTTGCCGCTGGTTCTTCGGTGCATGAGGTTTTGCCGGAAGAGGTTTCCGAAGACTTGAACCATTTGCTACGGCGTGCCGACCGCATGGGATCGGTGAACAGCCAGATGGACATTCAGACGCCCCGCGTACAGTTGAACGTTGCCGTCACCGCTACGTCGCTGGAGCACCAAGGGCAGCGTCTCGGATATGTGATCGTATTTGAAGATCTTTCCGATCTGCTGAAAGCCCAGAAGCAAGCCGCATGGCGGGAGGTTGCGCGTCGGGTGGCGCATGAAATCAAGAATCCGCTTACGCCGATTGCGCTTTCCGCGGAGCGCATCCGCCGGCACCTGGAACGCGGTCATCCGCCCGAGGAAGCTTCTCTGGCAGTGATTGGCAATTGCGCGGAGACAATTGCAGGCGCGGTGGAAACGGTACGCACGTTGGTAGATGAGTTCTCTGCCTTGGCGCGCTTCCCCACCTCACAACCGCAGCCTTCGGATATCAATGCCATTGTCGAAAATGCGCTGACGATGTTCCGTGGAAGGCTCGATGGTATCCAGGTGCAAACCTTTCTAGCGCCCGGCTTGCCCCGTGTTATGGCCGACCCGGAAGCCATCAAGCGCGCCATTGCCAACCTGGTGGACAACGCCGCCGAAGCCATCCGGGATTCCATGGTTCGCGAAGTGCAAATTTCCACGGCCCTGCTTAGCTCCCGCGAAGCCGTGGAGGTTGTGATTGCCGATACCGGCCATGGCGTGACCCATGAGATGAAAGAACGACTCTTTATGCCTTACTTCTCCACTAAGAACCGTGGCACTGGCCTGGGACTTGCCATCGTGAGCCGCATTGTCGAAGAACACGAGGGCACCATCCGAGTGGAAGAAAACGAACCGGTGGGGGCACGCTTCGTCGTGGAGCTTCCCATCGCTCAGGAACTGGCAACCGACAGTGCCCAGGTGACCGCTAGCAATGCATAACATCCTGATTGTGGACGACGAAGCGGGAATTCGGCAGTCGCTGGGCGGCGTGCTGGAAGATGACGGCTACAAGATCGCAGAAGCGGCCAGTGGCGAAGCCT
>JBFXAV010000091.1:0-7823 GCA_050183935.1 Candidatus Korobacteraceae bacterium
CACTTCTTTTCCAACGAAAGCGGCGACCAACTTCGCCAGCGCATCACCGAGGTCCAATACCTGCCCAAGTCGCACATTGACGCCTGGGTACAGCAAAAGAACCGCACCGTGCAGAACGCAAGCAGAGGCGGCCAGGGAGGCTTTGGCCGGGGCGGGGCTTCCGGAGAACGCGTGATGGCCATACGCCGCCGTGTGCTGCGTGCGCTGCACGACGGCAATGCCAAGATTGTGTTCGGCACCGACTCTCCGCAGCTCTTTAACATTCCGGGATTCGCCATTCATCGCGAAATGCCCGTCATGGTGGAGTCGGGCTTTACACCGTATGAAGTGCTGGAGTCCGCGACTGCGAAAGCGGCGGAATACTTCGGAACCACGGCTGAGGTGGGTACGGTCGCCACCGGGAAACGGGCCGACCTGATCCTGCTGGAAGCCAATCCACTCGAAACGGTCAGCAATGTTGCCAAGCGCGCGGGGGTGATGGTGCGTGGACGCTGGCTGCCGGAGAGCGAAATTCAGCAGAGGCTGGCAAAGTATGCGGCGGCTTCAACGAAGAACTAACCCCGAAAAGCCCGCACTCCATCGGACAAACTCGTTGCACATGCGAGCAACCACAGCATGCGTTTTAACTTGATCATTGCAATTACGATTCTGGGAATCCTGGTCGCCGGACCCGCCAGTGCTCAGGTTGTGGCCTTCGAGCACGCAAACGTGATTCCCATGGATCGCGAACGGGTGCTGCAAAATCAGACGGTGATCGTCCGCGACGGAAAGATCGCGGAGATGGGCCCCGCAGCCAGCGTAAAAGTTCCGCAGGGAGCCACACGGATTGCAGCCAGCGACAAATACCTGATTCCCGGAATTGTTGAAATGCACGGGCACCTGCCGGGCGGGCCGGAGTCGCTCAGGTCCCTGGAATTCGTGGAGCAGGTGCTCTTTCTTTATGTCGCCAACGGCGTCACCACCGTTCGCGGAATGCTGGGCACTGAAGCACCGCGCGGAGATCGAAGCAGGGCGTCTGCTGGGACCGAAGCTGTACGTTGCCGGCCCTGCCATGAATCCAGAGACCGTCCCTGATCCCCAGGCCGCGCTGCGAGTGGTGCGCGAGCAGAAGAACGCGGGCTACGATCACCTGAAAATTCTCGGAGCACTCAGCCTGGAAGCCTACGATGCGGTCGCCGCTGCCGCGAAGAAATACCAACTCGACTTCACTGGCCACGTACCGCCAGCCGTAGGCCCTTTGCATGCCATGAGGGCCGGACAGAGAACCATCGACCACATGGACCGCTATGTGGAATCGCTCGGTCCGGGAGTGGAGGCCATTGACACGGATAAGATGGCTGCTTTGGTGACGACGGCTGTGGAAACGGGTGTGTGGACCGTACCTACTATGGCCTATCGGGACAACGCTTTCTCCAATGAAACGGGCGACGAATTGCGACGCCGCTACCCAGAAGTAAAGTACCTGCCGAAGTCTCACATTGATGATTGGGTCCGGCAAAAGGACGAAACGGTGGAGAATGCAAAGGGACGTCCGGCACAAGGCTTCACTCGTGGCGGGGAGACCGGAGAGCACATGCGCGCGCTTCGCTGCCAGATGCTTCGCGCGCTTCACGAAGGTGGCGCGAGAGTTGTGTTCGGTACTGACTCTCCGCAGTTATTCAACGTGCCTGGGTTCGCCATCCATCACGAAATGCGGATGATGGTGCAATGTGGCTTCACGCCCTACGAAGTGCTCGATTCGGCGACAGTGAAAGCTGCGGAATACTTCGGAACATCGGCTGAGGTGGGTACGATCGCGAGTGGGAAGCGCGCCGATCTTATGCTGCTGGAAGCTAATCCGCTGGAGGATATTGTTAGTGTCGTAAGGCGCGCGGGCGTGATGGTGCGCGGACACTGGATTCCAGAGAGCGAAATTCAGCAAAGACTGGCGAGGTATGCCGAGAGTTCGGCGAAGAACTAAGCCACATTCCTTGCGACTCTCGGGCGGAGGTCCACTCAAGCCTCATTTGGCTGAGTGAGAAGTTTGCGGTTGCTGGGGCAGACACTGGTCAGATGGAACGTTCGCGCGCCCATGCACTTCAGGAAAACCCACTCAACGAAAACCACGTTGAGTGGGCCACGCGCCCGGCTATCGGCTAAAGATTCTGGCGAAGCGTGTGCGGCTTTCTTGTGTAGTAACGGGGCTGTGCCCCGTTATCATGGGGCACGGGTCAAAGACCCGTGCCTACACAAACGGCGGGTGGAAGCAGTAAGTGCTTACTGATTCGCTCGATGGCACAGGCATTCATGCCGATGATTCCAAGGCAGACGACCGGCCTCAACCGCTACGGGCACAGTATCCGCTGAACTGAAGGACATAAGTGGAGTCGAAAGAAGAAACAACACGAAAAACTGAGGCCCTCAAAGCAATTTACTGCAAAGACGGTGTTGATCTAGCGGAAGACGAGGCGGTGGCTCTCGCTAACCACTTAGGGGATAGGCCGTTTTGGTCATTCGTCCTGTGCCTCATTCTTTTGCTTGGATTGATTGTCTTCCTTGTGGTCAGGTTCTTGCTATGAATGCCGCAAAGCAGCGGAAACAACTTTAGCTAGAGGCGGGTGACCCTCGAAAGAGCACAGCCGCCCGCCTGGCCAAGGCCTATCGGCATTGCCCACCTTCGACAACAAATTCGAAGACTTGTTCAGCACCCGGAGTGACATACCCAATATGACAAGTAGTTTCGCGGCCGTCCGAAAGATGAACCGATATACTACCTCCACCTTCGCAGGTTATATGCATCTCCCCTCTGATTTCTCCTTCAGATTTAGTCAGTTGCAGGCGCTTCCCGCATAAGTCGAGTTCAGCTGAGGAAATGACGCCTTCAGGATCATGTATTACAAATTCATTGCCGACCCTATTACATGCAGAAAGGCTGAAAATTTCAAAACACATGATGATAGCCATTCTTTTCATAGGCAGCTGGCCCACCCTTTCACCTGCGAAAATGTGGGTGCAATACCTCATGCCATGGAACGCCTACTACAACTTCGCCCGACCTCATGGTAGCCTCAACTACAGGCCGCCAATCAGCAGAGCTGATCCAGGTACAACCTCTTGATCAGCTACACCCACCCACTCCATTTTTGGAAGAGCCAGTTCCCAGCAGAGGCGCATGCGAATACGATGCAGGTACCACCGGTGAGGAACGGAATCACCGCCGCCCGTGCGAGGGGAGTAAAGCTACCCGTAGAGTTGCTAACGGCAAAGTAAACGTGGCCCATAAAAACCGCCGCGGCAAGCAATGGGTACAACCATTGCGACCCGCTCCTCCACGCCACCCCTGCAAGTGCGCGGGTCAAGTAGTATCCGTTAATGAATAGAATAACGGGCACAGCAAGTACAGAGCCGATAATACCGTTGAAGAAGCCAGTCTGGCTGGAAACCAAGACGCCCAGAAAGCAGCTAAAGAGAACGGCCTCGACCAAGACCTCTGCCAACCATACGGCCATGCGCTGCACTACTTGCATCCGTGTGCCCTGTCGTCAGTAACGACACACCCACGCGTGTCTCGCGCCTGCTTCATGAGTGCTTGCCAATAGGCGGTGGTCACCCTTTCACCTCGCGCAAATGTGGACGCCCCACCTTCGCGGTTTCCGAAGGCAGGGGAAGAAAGGGTACCGGGCAGACACTGGTCAAGTACGAATGTCCTGGTCGAGATTTTTTTTACGCCATGATCGGAATTCCTGCGATCTTCTGCTTCCACTCAGCAGGTCCGGTCTGGTGTACGGATGTTCCCTTGGAATCCACGGCAACGGTGACGGGCATGTCCTTCACGTCGAACTCATATATGGCTTCCATGCCCAGGTCCTCAAAGGCCAGCACGCGCGAGCCACGGATGGCCTTGGAGACCAGATACGCCGCTCCGCCCACGGCCATAAGGTAAACCGCGCGGTTGTCACGGATGGCTTCGACCGCCGCCGGACCGCGCTCGGCCTTGCCGACCATGCCAAGCAATCCGGTCTGCTCCAGCATCTGACGGGTGAACTTATCCATGCGGGTGGCGGTGGTAGGACCGGCCGGGCCAACCACTTCATTGCCCACCGGGTCCACCGGGCCGACGTAGTAGATAAAGCGGTTGGTGAAATCCACGGGAAGCTTTTCACCACGGTTCAGCATGTCCGTCATGCGCTTGTGGGCGGCATCGCGGCCTGTGAGCAGCTTGCCGCTTAGCAGCAGCACCTCTCCGGGTTTCCACTCGGCCACCTGCTCGCGCGTGGTGGTGTCTAGGTTTACGCGGCGCGCCCCGGAAACGTCATAGGTGAGCTTCGGCCAATCTTCCAGCGATGGCGGATCGAGCACTGCTGCGCCGCTGCCATCCAGAACAAAGTGCGCGTGCCGGGTGGCAGCACAATTGGGAATAATGGCCACCGGAAGATTCGCCGCGTGCGTGGGATAGTCGAGAATCTTGACGTCTAAAACTGTAGTAAGACCGCCCAGTCCCTGCGCCCCAATGCCGAGCCGGTTCACCTTGTCGTAAATCTCAAGGCGCAGTTCTTCGATTTTGTTCGACGGCCCGCGCGCAATCAGCTCCTGGATATCGATAGGGTCCATCAATGATTGCTTGGCGAGTACCATGGCCTTTTCTGCGGTGCCACCGATGCCGATGCCCAGCATCCCTGGAGGGCACCATCCTGCCCCCATCGTCGGCACGGTCTTCACCACCCAGTCCACGATGGAATCGGAAGGATTCAGCATGGTGAATTTCGACTTCGCCTCGGAGCCCCCGCCTTTGGCCGCGACGATCACTTCCACTTCCCCGCCCTTGACTGTCGAAAGATGGATGACCGCAGGAGTGTTGTCCTTGGTGTTCTTGCGCGCGCCAGCGGGGTCGGCCAGCACGGAAGCGCGCAGCTTGTTGTCCGGGTGCAGGTAGGCGCGGCGCACGCCTTCATCCACCATTTCCTCGACCGTGAGGTCGGCTTCCCAGCGGACGTCCATGCCAATCTTCACGAACACCGTCACGATTCCCGTGTCCTGGCAGATGGGGCGATGCCCCTCGGCGCACATGCGCGAGTTAATCAGGATCTGCGCAATCGCGTCTTTCGCCGCGGGCGATTGCTCGCGCTCATAGGCTTTGGCCAGGCTGGTGATGTAATCCACCGGGTGGTAGTAGGAGATGTACTGGAGCGCGTCCGCAACGCTCTGAATCAGGTCGTTCTGCCGGATGGTTGCCATAAGTTTGCAATGCTGGGTGGATACACGATTGTAAATTCCGGCTTGGAATTCCGCCAATTCAGGATTTTCGATTGCAAAACAATTGCGTGGGGGCGGAGGCCTAGTCCACCCTGGCGAGCCGTTAAGGCTCGCTTCCTGCGATATGCGAGGAAGCATACCTTGCCGTCCGCCCGGACGAGGGCGTCCGGGCCCACACGAGTATCGCGTGAACAAAGTCCGCTAACGAAAATGGCAGCTTAGAGCACAAAGCCGCGCCTTGGGGGCGCGGCTTCAGAGTGCTTACGACTGTGTGTTTGCGAGCTACTGAGAGGGCGGCGTAGCGCCCTGCGCCGGCTTTGCCTTTGCCGGCAGGGTAAACGCCACATAGCCCTTCTTGAGTCCGTTCGGGGGCTCCGGCTCAGCACCAGCATCCCGGCCATCGCCGCTTCCGGTAGCTCCAAGCTGCGGCACCCGGGTGGTTGCGGCCACCACGAGATAAGGACGTCCTCCAATCTCGTAGTAAGCCGGGATGGCACGAGCGCCTGCAGGCATTTGTGCGCTCCAGACCTCTTTGCCGTCAGCGGCGTCATAAGCGCGAATCTTGCCATCGCGCGCCGCAACGAACACCAGCCCGCTGGACATCACGATCGCTCCCTTATGTTCGAGCATGGTGCCGGTGTTGCGAGCACCCTCGGCAACCGCGCGCACGTCCTCACCAAGGGGAACCTGCCACTTGATGGTTCCCTTATTCAAGTCGTAGGCCGTGAGCGTGGACCACGGCGGACGAGTAATGTGCCGCGTGATGCCATAGCCGGTGTAGTAGCGATCCCACGGAATATCGAGATCGGAAGGATACGGTGGACCGCCCATGCCTCCATACTGACTCGGCCCGCTGGGCATACGGGACTTCATTTCCTCTGGAATGGGAGCGCCGCCCGAGCCTGCTACAGGCGCTGTCCATCCCGCAGCGGTTGCTGCCGCGCCATCTTCCTCAACGCCGTCATGGCGTTCGGTTGACGTGGGATCGGCGAGGAAGGAAACCAACTCGTTGAGATCAGCCGCAGCCATCTCTGCGAATGCAGGCATCTGTCCACGCCCGCCGGCGATCACCTGCCGGACCGGCTGTTCGCCAAGACGCTGCACCACCCCTTGCAGCGAGGGGATGGAGCCGCCCATTCCCTCGCGCTCGGCGCCGTGGCACGCCTGGCAGTTCTGCTCATACACTGCCCGTCCGGGATGCACTGGCGGAGCCTCTCCAGATGCCTGGGCCTGGGCGCGCGCGCGAGCACGGCGGGCGGCAGCGGCGGCAGCGCCGCCTCCGGGCATTTCCTTGGAGAGTTTGTAGATCGAAGGTGCGTCGTGGCTGAGCACATACATGGTGCCGTCGGCCGGGTTTGCCGCAGTTGCGCCCCAGTTCGCGCCACCAATCGCTCCAGGGATGGAGACGGTGTCCTTAGTGGTAGGCGGGGTATAGAGGCCAAGGTTATGCGACGCGGCGATGCGCTCCTTCCACTCGGCGCGCTCTTTGTCGTTCAGGATGTATGGATTGATTTCATCCGCGGTAAGACGTTGTTTGGTAAACGGCGGAGGAGCCGTGGGAAATGGCTGCGTGGGCCACGCCTGCTCGCCCGGCATGTCGCTCTTGGGAACCGGACGCTCCTCTATCGGGAACACCGGCTTACCTGTCACCCGGTCAAACACGAAGACAAATCCCTGCTTAAGGGCGATGGCGACCGCATCCACCTTCCTGCCGTTGCGGTTCAGCGTGAGCAACTGCGGAGCCGACGTTCCGTCGTAGTCCCAAAGATCGTGATGAACGAACTGGTAGTGCCACAGACGCTTTCCGGTACGGACATCCAGCGCCAGCAGGCAGTTCGCAAACAAATTGGCTCCCGTGCGATCCGCGCCATAGTAATCGTACGTAGGGGAACCCGTTGGGAAGTAAGCGATACCGCGCTTTTCATCGATGGTGAGCTCGCCCCAGGTATTCGCGCCACCGATGTAGCGCCAGGCATCCTTAGGCCAGGTGTCATAGCCGTATTCACCAGGACGAGGAATGGTGATGAATTGCCATACGATCTTGCCGGTGCGCACGTCAAAGGCACGCAGAGAACCCGGGGTGGCGAAATAGCCTTCGCCGGTGGCTGAGCCAAGGATCAGCAAATTTTCAAAGACTTTTCCTGGATTGCCGGACTGCGCGCGATATACGGTTGCCGGATCGCGACCCAACCCCTCGCGCAAGTTCACAACACCCTTCTCGCCGAAGGTAAGAATGGACTTACCGGTATTGGCATCAATGGCCTGCAAAGTCTGGTTGATTTGGAACAGGATGCGGCGTTCTTTGCGGTCTTTACTCTCCCAATAGTTCAGGCCGCGTCCACCGATGCCGGTGAGGTTCTCATGAACCCAGATTTCTTTTCCCATAGTGGCGTCCAGGGCAACCAGTGAATTGTTCTTCGCCAGAACGTACATAACATTGTCCACAACCAGCGGGTTGAACTGGTAGACGTTGTTATCTCCGGTGGGGTAGTTCCAGGCGAGCTCAAGCTGGCTGACGTTGGATTTTGTAATCTTATCGCTGACAATGTAGTGGGAGTTGTCGGCACTCCCGCCATAGTCTTTCCACGACT
>JBFXAV010000092.1:0-7821 GCA_050183935.1 Candidatus Korobacteraceae bacterium
AGTGACATTAAAAAGTATTGTATTAACAGATATATAGATATGTAACTATACAATTTGATGATTGGCGACGCCAGTCAGCATTGACGTTCGATTGCAGGATGGCCAGTGCTAACCATAAAAGTGATTGCCAAAACTTTCGCTGTTGTCGCCGTGATGACGATTCATGTGGCCAGCCATGCGCCACCTTCCGATTTCATCCTGGCCGTTGCAGGTAAAGCCGACCGCACTTTTGCGATGGCTGATTTTCGCGCCCTTCCGCACAGAGAGGTTGTCGCCACGGACATGGACGGCAAGCCGACTCACTATGGGGGGGATTTGCTTGTGGCGGGAGGCGCCCCGCGAGATGCTGAGCTGCGGGGAAACAACATGGCGTTGTTCGTCGTTGTTGAGGCTCGAGATGGCTACAAGGCGGTCTTTTCGCTCACAGAATTGAGCCCGAGTTTCGGTGGTGAAACTGTATTGATTGCAGACCGCTGAGGGTAAGCCGCTCTCGGATCGGGACGGCCCCTACCGTCTGGTGGTCCCTAATGACAAACGTAAGGCGCGTTGGCTTCGTATGCTGAAAACAATCAGGGTAAAACGTGCAGATTAACAAAAGATACGCAGACCGAAATGATTAAACTCGAACGATCATCACCTCTGTTGATTTGATTAATGCAGCCGCCGTCTCGCCCTTTTTTAGCCGCATCTCTTGTACAGCATCGGTAGTGATAATAGAAGTAATGCGTTGACCAGAGATGGACAAAGTAATTTGGGCAATCAAGCCGCTGATTTTGATGTCCACAATTCGGCCAACAAGCTGGTTTCGTCCGCTGATCCGGCGAAATGTGGTGCGCCGTTCTTCTACCGGGGCCTTCGCTCTCTTGACGTGTAGATAGCGATCCAATTCAGTCTCCGGGATACGGTGATGGCCACCAGCCGTTTTGACGGTTTTAAGTTTCTGCTTGTAAATCCATTGCTTAACAGTTGGGAAGCTGATGCCAAGAGCTGAAGCTGCCTCGCGGGGAGTGAGCAAGTTTACTTTGGCCATTTCTCTGTCCTGCTTTCATTTCACGAAGGGAGTACAAGAGTGCCACACCTCATTTCAGCATGGCAAATTGCCAGGGCAGGCAAGTCCCTGGCTCTGGATGCTAGCTCAGGCGACCTCGCATACTACAGCTCGGGTAAAACTTCTGTTTGACCTACGACCACCATAGGGAAACGTACCAGGCAGTTATACTGGATAGAAAGATGAGCAACATTGGTAGCACTAAAAAAGAATTATCACCAAAACAACGCGACGAGCTGCTCCGCGCATTGAAGGCCCGTTTTGAGAACAACATGGACCGCCATCATGGGATTTCGTGGTCGGCAATCCAGGCAAAGCTGGAAGCGAACACTGAAAAGCTATGGTCACTGAATGAAATGGAAAAAACGGGGGGTGAGCCAGACGTTGTTAGTCGCGACAAAAAGACGGGCGAATGCACTTTTTATGACTGTTCAGCGGAAAGTCCTAAGGATCGCAGAAGTATTTGCTATGACCGTCAGGCTCTGGAATCCAGGAAAGCGCACAAACCAAAAACCAGTGCCATGGAGATGGCGTCTGCCATGGGCATTGAGCTTTTATCGGAAGAACAATACCGGGAGTTGCAGAAACTTGGTAATTTCGACACCAAAACATCAAGCTGGGTAAAAACACCTTCCGCCATTAGGAAACTTGGTGGAGCCCTCTTTTGTGATCGCCGCTACAACACCGTTTTCGTGTATCACAACGGAGCGGAATCCTACTATGCCGCCAGAGGGTTCCGTGGGTGGCTAAAAGTCTAACCCCGAAAGCTATTTCGTAGGGTCGTAGTTCAGACTTTGCCCTAGCCATCGCTCAACCTCTGCCACGCTCATTCCTTTGCGTTTGTGATAGTCATTGACTTGATCGCGGTCGATCTTGCCAAGGTCGAAATATCGCGATTCGGGGTGAGCAAAATAAAGCCCGCTCACGCTCGAACCCGGCCACATCGCAAACGATTCAGTAAGCAGCATTCCAGTGTTTGCCTGCACATCGAGCAACTTCCAGAGCGTGCCCTTTTCCGTGTGATCCGGACACGCCGGATAGCCTGCCGCTGGCCGGATCCCGCGATACTTCTCCTGAATCAAGTCCTCGTTGCTCAGATTCTCGTTACAACCGTAACCCCACTCTTGACGAACTCGCTTGTGCAGGCATTCGGCAAAGGCTTCCGCCAGGCGATCTGCAATGGCTTCCGCCATAATCGCGTTGTAGTCGTCGTGCTTGGCTCGAAAACCGTCGCACAACTCTTTGAGGCCGATCCCACTCGTTACTGCAAACCCGCCAATAAAATCAGCCAGGCCTGTTTCTTTCGGAGCGATAAAGTCTGCAAGCGAGCGGCATGTCTCACTGCCTTCTTTGTTTGCTTGCTGGCGAAGAAAATGGAATCGTGCAAGCACCTTCCCGCGCGTTGCATCCGTATACAGCTCTACATCGTCGCCAACGGCGTTGGCCGGAAAGAAGCCGTAGACCCCGCGCGCCGAAATCAGGCTCTTTTCAATGATGGCATCCAGCAGTGCCTTGCCTTCGGCAAAAACCTGGCGCGCCTGTGGCCCGTGTTGCTCGTGCTCGAAAATGCGAGGATAGACGCCTTTCAGTCCCCACGTGTGGAAGAACGGCGTCCAATCAATAAAATCGCGGAGGGTCGCCAGGGGGAAGTTGTCCAGCACGCGGACTCCGGTAAACGCTGGCGTGGGCAGATCCTCCGCTCGCCACACAATGGGAGTTCGCCTTGCGCGAGCCGTCTCAAGAGATACGGTGGTCTGCCGCGGTGCAGCATGGGCCTTGCGCAGGGCTTCGTAGTCGGCGTTATGCCGCGAAACGAACGCAGACTTCCCTTCGTCACTCAGAAGGCTGGTTGTCACGGGAACAGCCCGGCTGGCATCCAGGACATGAACCACTGGTTCGCTGTAGTGAGGTGCAATTTTAATGGCCGTGTGTGCCCGGCTCGTGGTTGCCCCCCCAATCAGCAACGGCAACCGGAAACTCTGCCGCTCCATCTCGCGCGCTACGTGAACCATTTCGTCGAGAGACGGGGTAATCAGGCCACTCAGGCCGATCAAGTCCGCATTTTCCTCTTTGGCGCGTTCCAGAATCTTTTCGCAGGGAACCATCACCCCCATATCGATGACTTCATAGTTATTGCAGGCAAGAACGACGCTCACGATATTTTTGCCAATGTCGTGAACGTCGCCTTTCACGGTTGCCAGCACAATCTTTCCCTGCGCCTTGATCTCCTTACCTGAAGCGGCCATCGCTGCTTTCTCGGCCTCCATGAAGGGCGTCAGATAAGCCACTGCCTTCTTCATCACGCGAGCAGACTTCACCACTTGCGGCAGGAACATCTTGCCCGCACCGAACAAGTCACCCACCACGCCCATGCCAGCCATTAACGGCCCTTCGATCACCAGCAAAGGACGGCCAAGCTTGGCACGAGCTTCTTCCGTGTCGTTCTCGATGTAGGTATCAATGCCCTTGACCAGCGCATGAGAAAGCCGCTCCTCCACTGTGCCATTGCGCCATTCTTCGATTTTCTTTTCACTGACTGTCGTCTCGGCGCTCTTCAGTTTTTCGGCATGCTCCACCAGTCGCTCGGTCGCGTCAGGACGCCGGTTCAGCAGCACGTCCTCCACAAGCACTTTCAACTCCGGCTCAATCTCTTCATACACCTCAAGCATGCCGGCATTCACAATACCCATGTCCATGCCCGCGGCAATGGCGTGATACAGAAATGCGGAGTGAATCGCCTCGCGAACTTTGTTGTTGCCTCGAAAACTGAACGACACATTGGAAACGCCACCGCTTACCTTCGCATGCGGCAGGTTGGCCTTGATCCAGCGCGTGGCCTTGATGTAGTCCATGGCATAGTTGTTGTGCTCCTCCATGCCCGTGGCAACGGTGAGGATGTTCGGATCGAAAATAATGTCTTCCGGCGGAAAACCCACTTCATCAACCAGGATTCGATAAGCCCGTTCGCAAATACGGATCTTGTCCTCATAGGTTGCGGCCTGGCCCTGTTCGTCAAAGGCCATCACCACTACGGCAGCGCCATATTTGAGTACCGTGGAAGCATTCCGGCGAAACTTGCCTTCGCCTTCTTTCAGCGAAATGGAGTTCACCACTCCTTTGCCCTGCAGGCATTTGAGCCCGGCCTCAATGACCTCCCACTTCGAGGAGTCCACCATGAATGGCACTTTAGCCACCTCAGGCTCGCTCGCCAGCAACTGCAGGAATCGGGTCATTGCCGCGACTCCGTCAATCATGCCTTCATCCATGCAGATGTCGAGAATATTGGCGCCATTCTCAACCTGCTGCCGGGCTATGCTCACCGCTTCTTCGTACTTGCCTTCTTTAATGAACTTGGCAAATTTGGGCGAACCGGCCACATTGGTCCGCTCACCAATCATGATGTACACGCCAGGCTGCTGGGTGAATGGCTGGGATCCCGACAGCCGCAGGGGCCGCGTCTCCGTCTGGATAACACTGCTC
Organism: Candidatus Korobacteraceae bacterium; assembly: GCA_050183935.1. Taxonomy (GTDB): domain Bacteria; phylum Acidobacteriota; class Terriglobia; order Terriglobales; family Acidobacteriaceae; genus DASZRZ01. The sequence goes on from JBFXAV010000092.1 coordinate 4,529, forward strand.
TGGCGATCGTCGAAGGTCACTGCTTTTCCCCCAATTCTCGCGGAGGCTGGCCTTCGAGGGCCTTCGCGATTGCCGCGATGTGTTCGGGAGTATTGCCGCAGCAGCCGCCTGCAATGTTGATCAATCCTGCGCGTGCAAAGTCACCCAGGTAGCGGGCCATGTCGGCCGGCTGCAGATCAAATCCCGTCGGCGAAAGCGGATTCGGCAATCCGGCATTCGGATAACACGAAATGGCCACATCCGCTTTTTCCGCCAGGTCGCTCAAGAACGGATACATCAAATCGGGGCCAAGAGAGCAGTTAAGCCCTACCGACATCGGTTTCGCGTGCGCTACTGCATTCCAGAATGCCTCCGTGGTCTGCGCGGAAATCATCGTCTCGCCGCCACGTCCCACCGCCGCCGAAATCATCAACGGCAACTCCTTGCCATCCTCATCAAATACTTCGCGAATGCCGACCAGTGCTGCCTTCGCATTCAGCGAGTCAAAGATGGTTTCAATCAGCAACACATCGACACCGCCCGCGATCAGGGCCCGTACCTGCTCTTTGTAGGCGGTTTTCACTTGATCAAACGTAACTACGCGAAAGCCCGCGTCTTCGGCATCGGGTGAGTTTGAGAGGGACACGGTCAGTGGCCCAATCGCTCCTGCCACAAACCGTTGGCGTGCGGTTGCGTTGCCGACACGGTCGGCCCATTCGCGGCACTGCCGCGCCGACTTTTCATTGATCTCCCAGGCCAGGCTTTTCAGAAACGGATCATCAATCACTTTCTGGTAAAACTCGGGATCCTTGCGCCCACCCTGCTCCCGAGGATCGTCCACGAAAAACTCGCTCTGCGCAATGCTGGTAGCGCTGAAAGTATTCGTCTCAATGATGTCCGCGCCGGCTTCCAGAAACCGGCGATGGATGTCGCAAATCATCTCCGGCTGCGTCAGTGAAAAAATGTCCCCGTTGTTCAGAAGATCCTTCTTCGAATCCTTAAAACGGTCTCCGCGAATGTCCGCTTCTGTCTTGCCATAACTGCGGATCGTCGTGCCCATCGCTCCATCAATGATGGCAATTCGACTCTTGAGAATCTCTCGAAGAGGGTGTTGGTTTGCTCTTTTCATCTCTTCCTGGCAATTACGAACATGGCGGCGAAGTACAACGGGAATCACCCCGAATGACTTCCTTAGGCGGGCAGACACGAAGAAAAAACTTACCTGGCTGCCGAATGAGGCCCTCCCGGGGCGCCCCGCTGCCTCGGAACTACCCTCATGTCCATCTCGTGGTTTCGCTTTTATCTCTCCCTGGACAATTATATTGCGTCGCAGCCCAAGCCCGCTCGGAGGTGGAGCAAAGGCTCGCATCTCGATGTTGATGCCTTTGCGTCGGAACCCCAGAGGAACATCCAAATCTCCGGTTCGTACATTATTCTCTCCGCATGCGATGGTTCGTTGCGGGCGACGTCGATGGCTTTTTTGGTCTGGGACTCGATAACCTCGTTCAGCTCCTGCTGATCGACACCCTATGCCGGTTCGTTCTCGATTTTCCTTCAGAGCTTATCTATGGCCGCGTGCTTCCCGGAGCCGCCATATCCATCCTCGCCGGAAACGCATACTACGCCTATCAGGCAAAAAAGCTCGCCGCGCGAACCGGCCGTAACGACGTATGCGCCTTGCCCTATGGAATCAATACGGTTTCCCTCATCGCTTTTGTATTTCTGGTAATGCTGCCGACAAAAATGGTTGCGGTCCGCGTTGGTGCGCCCGACCCTGCCCGAGTCGCATGGCAGGCCGGCCTTTTTGCAACCCTTTGTTCAGGCGTCATGGAACTCGTCTTGGCGTTCGTCGCCGGGGCAGTCCGTAAGGTCACGCCGCGCGCCGCGCTGCTTTCAACCTTGGCAGGAATCGCCTTGGGGTTCATCTCGCTCGGGTTTCTCTTTCGAAGCTTCGCCCGGCCCATCATCGGCCTGACCACCCTTGGCATCATCATGCTGACCTATTTCGGCCGCGTGCGATTCAAGGGGCGGATTCCCGGCGGCATGGTAGCCGTGGGCCTGGGCACAGTGCTTTCATGGATGACTGGCATCGCGCCAGCCGGCCAGCAGCCTCCTGCGCCGAGCCTGCATCTTCCAGTTCCGGTGTTTGCCGATCTGCTCGCAGGCATCCGAGGCGATTTCCTGGTCCCTTACTTGTCCGTCATTATCGCCATGGGCCTGTTCAACGTGCTCGGCTCGCTCCAGAACATTGAGTCGGCGAAGGCCGCGGGCGACTCCTACGACACCCGATCGTCGCTCATGGTCAACGGCGCCGGCAGCATCGTTGCGGCCATGTTTGGGTCGGCATTCCCCACCACCATCTACATAGGGCATCCGGGATGGAAGGCGCTTGGCGCACGCGCCGGGTATTCTCTGCTCAACGGTGCGTTCATCACCATCATCTGCATTACGGGAACGCTGCAATACATCTCGTGGGCTGTCCCTATCGATGCCGGTATTGCGATCGTCCTGTGGATCGGGATCATCATCTGTGCCCAGGCATTCCAGGCCACGCCGCGGGAACATGCTCCCGCGGTTGTCATCGGTCTGCTCCCAGGCATCGCCGCATGGGGGGCCTTGATGGCGAAAAGCGGCGTCCGCGCCGCCGGAGTAGGAACCGAGGCCCAGCCCTTCAGCGATGCCCTGATTGCTGTATTCGCCAGAAGTGACATATGGATTCACGGCGCCTTTTCGCTGGAGCAAGGTTTTCTCTTCACGTCCATGCTTCTTGCCGCGGCTGTAGTGGCTGTGATCGAACGGAAGTGGAGATCTGCTTCCATGTGGTGCGTTGTGGCTGCCCTGCTCTCGGCAACGGGTCTTATGCACTCCTATGGATGGAACGCTGACGATACCGTTTTAAAGTTGGCTCCCGCCTGGCCGTTCGTTATTGGATATTGCGCGATGGCACTGATCTTCTTCACTGCTCGATGGACTACCGAGGGCACGATAGAGCACGGTTAACCGGTGCTCCGCCAATCTGAAGTAATGGTGCTTTTTACTTCACCCGTGTCAGGCGAGGATGTTCGGGAGTCGGGACCGACTTGCGACCGCCTTCGATTGCGGAGATAGTGAGACCGAACATCAGCTGCTCTAGAAGCTCCTGCGACACCCCAAGCTCTCTCGCCACGCTTGCCCGATTGATACCTTCTTCGTACAAGGCCCGAAAAACTTTGCTCAATACCTGAGATGTTTCGCGCGGTGACTCATTCGGCTCTTTAGTCCTATATCCCGCGTCAGAGATTTGCACGCACAGCGTCCGATACTGCCACTCAGTA
>JBFXAV010000093.1:0-7800 GCA_050183935.1 Candidatus Korobacteraceae bacterium
AGAAATTCGCCTGCGGTCGAAGCTGATGCCCCCGCTGGTGGAGAACTCCGAGGAGGACACCGGCGATGGCATCCGGCCTGAAGATCAGGACTTGATCTTCGAAGAGTTCCAGCAGGTGGGCGCCGGTATGCGCGCAGGAACCGGCCTGGGGCTTACCATCGCCAAGCGTCTCGTCGAAGGGCATGGCGGAACCATTGGGGTTTCGAGCGAAACTGGGAAAGGAAGCTGCTTCACTTTTACATTGCCGCTGGACCTCGCCGCGCCCCTGGTGACAACGGCTCCCACCGCACGGAAGAATCCTTTGATACTGGTGGTGGACGACGACGCCAACATGTGCGAGCTGCTGAGCCACTTTCTTGCACCGGAAGGCTATGACATAGCCACAGCTGACTCCGGCCCAGAAGCTGTCCGCAAGGCGCGGGAACTGCGCCCGTAAGCCATTACCTTGAGCATGATGCGTCCGGGAAAACACGGCTGGGAGACCCTGGTGGCGCTGAAGCAGGACCCCGGTACAGCCGCAATCCCGGTGGTGATTGTTTCTGGGGTGGATAGGCGCAACAAGGGATTTGCACTGGGAGCAGCGGAATACCTGGTGAAGCCGGTGGAACGCGAGACTGTGCTGCGGGCGATCCAAAAGCATCTTCCGGAGACACAAAACAAGCAGGCTATCCTGATCGTGGATGACGAACCACGCACGCTGGAGGTTCTGAGCGAATTTCTGGCGGACTCCGGCTATAGTCCAGTGCCGGCGTGCGGTGGACCGGCAGGGCTGGACCTGCTTTCTCAAATGCGACCGGATGGAATTCTGCTGGACCTGGTGATGCCCGAGAACGACGGGTTTGAGATCATCCAAACCATTAAGAAGGATGCGCGGCTGCAAGGTGTCCCCATCTTTATTTTGACGGGCAAGGCCCTTACCAGTGGTGAGAGCGAGTTGCTGGCGCAACAGACCCACACAGTCTTCCGCAAGACTGATCTTTGGAAGCAGGATCTGCTTGGAGAAGTACGCAAGGCAACGGGTTGGAACGGAACCCAAGCGCCGGGCAGTAAGCGGCTGCCAACGAATCCTTTGCGGTAGTTCACCCATACGCTTTTCACGCCTCTATTTCTTCTTTGGAAGATGCAGGATTGTGCTGCCTGCGACGCAGGAGTTCTGACTTCATTGCCTGCGTTACAATTTTGTTTCGAAGATAATTGGAAGAACTATGGCTGAGACAGGCTCCACTTCGACTTCCCTCGGTGTTGTGCTGGATGCGAATGAGGCGCGCGTGCTGGGATCACTGGTGGAGAAAGAGATCACCACGCCCGAGTATTACCCCATGTCGCTGAATGCCCTGGTGAACGCGTGCAATCAGAAAACCAATCGCGAGCCGGTGATGCAACTGGACGAAGACGCCGTGCGGCAGGCGTTGCGCGGCTTACAGCAGGACGGATTGGCGGGCACGCGCAGCGGTGCTGAGAGCCGGGTGACCAAGTACGAGCATCGAGTTCAGGAGGTTTTTAACTTTACGCGTGGCGAGACGGCGCTGATGTGCGTACTGCTTCTGCGCGGACCACAGACTCCGGGAGAGCTGCGCGGACGAAGCGAGCGGCTGCACCGCTTTGAACATCTCGACGACGTACAGACGATGCTGCAACGGCTGATGCAACGCGACCCTGCGCTGGTGAAGGTGCTTCCGCGTCAGCCAGGGACCAAAGAGGCGCGCTACGCGCACTTGCTCTCTGGAGATGTGCAGGGGGATGCGTATGCGGTGGCTGTCGAGACGGACGGTAGCGTTGATTTACGGGATCAGGTTGCGGAGTTGCGGAAAGAAGTGGAAGAGTTGAAGCGGGAGTTTGCAGAATTTCGGAAGCAGTTTGAAACGTAGAAAATTCCGAAGGAAACCAAGGCATGATCCCTCGACTCGCCTCCCTCCCTGCGGTCGGTCGGGCTCGCTCGGGATGACATCTCAAGGGCTTCGTTTATTTAGTGAGTCTGTAAGAACTGCCTACTTTGCCCACTCCGCCATAAATAGATTGGTCTCTCGCGGTTTCTTCCCGTTCCGGTTCGATGCCCAAACCAACTTTTTTCCATCTGACGAGAACATGGGGAAACCGTCGAAGTCCGGAGTGTGCGTTACGCGCTCCAGACCGCTACCGTCGGCGTTGATCAGATAAAGATCAAACTCCATGCCCTTGGGGTCGCCCATGTTGGAAGAGAAGATGATGCGTTTGCCGTCGGGGTGCCAGAAGGGGCCAAAGTTGGCGGCTTTATTGGAAGTGATCCGGCGCTTGCCGGAACCGTCTGCGTTCATTACCCAGAGATCGAGCGTGCCGGGGCGGATGAGTCCTTCGGCGAGCAGCTTTTTGTAGTCGGCGGTTTCTGCCGCTGTTTTGGGATGAAAGGCGCGGTAAACAATCTTGCTGCCGTCGGCAGAGAAGAATGCGCCTCCGTCATAGCCGATGGCGTCCGTGAGGCGGCGCACGCCGGAGCCATCGGCGTTCATGGTGTAGATGTCGAGATCGCCGTCGCGCATCGATGTGAAGACAATCTTGCGACCGTCGCGGCTGATGGTAGCTTCCGCGTCATAGCCTGGGGTGGAGGTAAGGCGGCGCAGGTCGCTGCCATCGCGCTTCGCAGTAAACAGATCGTAGGTGTCGTAGATGGGCCAGACGTATCCGCGCGAGTAGTCGGGGCGGGGAGGACAGGCGTCTCCGCCGAGATGCGTGGATGCGTAGAGAATGCGATCTCCCGCTGGAAAGAAGTAGGCACAAGTGGTGCGGCCCTTGCCACTGCTGACCAGTACCGGCTTGGGCGATGCAGTTGCCGGGCCTTCGAGAGACATGGTGTAGATGCGGTCGCAGGGCGCGCCTTCGCCGGAGTATTGGAAGATGAGGGAACGGTCGTCAAAGGAAAAATAGGCTTCGGCGTTCTGTCCTTCAAAGGTGAGCTGGCGGACATTGCGGAGGTGGTGCTCGGAGGTTTCCGCCGTTTTAGCGGCTCGCCCTGGAGCGGGTGATTGCGCAGGCGCGGCGAGCAGGCCTGTGGCGACGAGCGCGAGTGTTGCGAAGGCGATCTGGGCGGCTGAGCGGAGAATCCGCATCGGTACTCTCTTTTGTCTCTTCATTTTTTTCTTCCACTCTTAAGGTATCAAGGCTCGCAGCGGTATTGGGTGAAACGATTTTTCCAACACCGTGCCGTCCCTCTCGGGACTTTGCATAACCCCGGTACTCTACCCGGCACTGACGTGCCGCGCTAACAGCAGTGCCGCCCGCTTTGCGGGCTTTTCACGGAAAGCCTGTTGGATGCTACCTGCGAGCTTCCAGGGTAACGCTGGCAGTCACGGGTGTGCCTTCGCGCATCACTTTGACCTCCACAGTTTGGCCGACCTGGCTGCCGCGAAGAGCTTCAGTGAAGTCGTAAAGGTTACGGATGGAGCGCTCGCCGAACTGGATCAGAACGTCTCCGGCTTTGAGTCCGGCTTTGGCAGCTGGCGAGTCGGGACGGACGTCGGAGAACTTGACGCCTTCGATCTCTTGGCCGAAGTCGGGTACGGAGCCGAAGTAGGGACCGTAGCTGGAACCCGCTGCTGCTGCGCCGGAGTCAGCGCTCGCAGAATCGGGAGCTTCAGCGTGAGGGTTCTCCTGAGAGGCGGCCTGGGTGGGCGCGGGTGCGGCGACGAACGTGGGCGCGGACTCGGCATTGACCAAGGACATTGCAACATCGGAAACCAGGCTCACGACTTGAGAGGCCGAGGCGGCGTTGATTTTGTCCCAGGTGTCGGAGGGGCGGTGGTAGTCCGAGTGCAGCCCCGAGAAGAAGAAGAGCACGGGAATCTTTTTCGCGACAAACGTAGCGTGGTCACTGGAGGAGGAGCCCCGGAACGAGTAGTCGATGTTGAAGTGGTACCCGGCTGCCGCCTTTTCCACTTCGGACTTGAATCCCGCTGCGGTGCCGACACCGCCGACGTAGAGTTTGGAGTCGCGCATGCGTCCGATCATGTCCATGTTGATCATGGCGACAGCCTTGTTGAACGGGAGCGTGGGATTCTTGACCCAATGCGCGGAGCCGAGCAGCCCGAGTTCCTCGCCTGCGAAAGTCATAAACAGCACGCCGCGCTTGAGCTGGCCACGTTGCTGCGAGAGGATGCGCGCGACCTCCAAGACGCCAGCGGTGCCGGAAGCATTGTCATCCGCGCCGAGGTGAAACTGCCCAACCTGTGAGGGAGCAAGGGAACTGACGTTTCCACGACCCAGGTGGTCATAGTGCGCCCCGATGATGATGTATTCATCGGTTTGTCCGGGCAGGAAGCCGAGCACGTTGGCGACCCTAGCCTGCACCTTTTCGACATTCACCGTTAGTGAAGCGCGAAGGTCCGGAAGGTTGAAGGAGTTCGGCGTCGTGCTGGCGTTGATGGATTGCTGCACTTCTTTCAGATTTTTTCCGACCAGCAATAGCCAGTTTTCCGCGACCGGGTTGGTGACTTGCACCAGCGGGATCCCAATGTTTTCCGGCCCGGCGAGCCGGCCAAAGGGAATGAGTTCGTCCTTGCGTCCGTCACGAAGCTCGCCGTTCACCAGGATCATGGCGACAGCGCCGTGCTCGCGTGCGTTAATGGCTTTGCTAAAGATGGCGGCGTGGCGCGTGACGCCCGGGCGTCCGCTTTTTTCGGAAAAGCTTTTGGGCTCGTAGCGAAGGACGACGACGATCTTTCCCTTTACGTCGATGTTGGCGTAGTCGTCGTAGCCGAAGTCCTTGAGGGCGGTAATTCCGTAGCCAACGAATACCAGTGGGGCTGTGACCGCGCCCGAGGCGGAAAAGCTGATGGGGCTGTACTGCTTGTTGAGTTTAAGACGGCTGGTTACGTTGCCGTCGAAGGCTGGTTCAGTGATGGTGAACTGATTTTTCCCGTGCAGGCGGGAGCCGGTGGTGAGAGTAAATGGCTGTAACCACCCGCCGCTGTCGCCCGCGGGCTTGAGCCCTAACTTTTTGAACTCCTGCTGAATGTACTCGGAGGCGCGCTGAAGGCCTTTGGTGCCGGCACCACGGCCTTCCATATCAGGAGCGGCGAGGACCTTGACGTGCTCCAGATACGCCTGCTCGTTCGCTGCTTCAGTCCTGGCGGAAGCAGTGCTTGCGAGGAAAGCGAGGAGCAGCAGGATCGCAACGATGCGAGATTGAAGGCTGCGCGGGGCCGCGAAAGCACGGGAGAATAAATGCTCAGAAGGACTCATGTTGACCTTGCATATGGATGCTAGGGCGGCGGCCACGGGTGCGTCAATCACGGTTTTGGCTGGCTAACCCAGCAGACGCAGGTAAGCGGCGGGGTTGCCCTCGAATCCAGGGAACACGGAAGAAAGGCCCGGATTTCCAAGGTGACGACTAAGGACTTCACTCATCACGGTGCGGAAGTCGGTGGTGAGCGCGAGGTCACGGCCCTGGTTGAGCTGCTCGGGCGCGAGGCCGGGCCAGCGCCCGAAGATTCTGCCGCCTTGTACCGGGCCTCCCAGGATGAACATGGCATTGGCATGGCCGTGGTCAGTTCCCCGAGTGCCGTTTTCAGCGGCGGTGCGACCGAATTCGGAGAGTGTGACGACTACGGTTTGCCCGGCGAGGTCCCCGAGGTCGCGCCAGAAGGCTGCAAGCGACTGGCTGAGTTCGGTGAGACGGAAGGCCAACTGGCCCTGCACAGCGCCTTCGTTGGCGTGGTGGTCCCACCCGTCGAGGTCGGCAAAGGCGACTTCAACGCCGAGATCGGACTTCATAAGCTGCGCGATCTGGCGCAGCCCGTTGCCCAGCGGCCCTCGGGGATAGCGCACTCCGGGGGCAGGCGTGTAGCCGGAGCGATTGGCGGAGCGCAGCATACGCACGGCGTCGAAGGTTTCCTGTCCGGTTCCGTGGAGTACGGCATCCACGGACTGTGCGTACATGGCTTCGAAGGTATTCGCCAGCGGTGCGGCAGCCGGGTTGTTGGGCGCGACGCCGAACTGGTTGACATCCGCAATGGCAACGGCAGGAGCCGGCCCACTGAGAATACGCGGCAGGCGTCCGCCCATCGCGACAGCACGGAAAGGCGATGGCTTAGGCTGCGCATCGTCTGCGTGCAGGCAGCGGTTCAGCCAGCCGTCGGGCGTGGACTTGCGGCCAGGAGTTCCGGATTCCATGTAGTCCTGGGCATCGAAGTGCGAACGGCTCATGTCGGGCGAGCCAGCGGCGGGCACAATGGCGAGATGCTTTGCATCCCACAGGGGCTTGAGCGGGGCGAGAGCGGGGTGAAGCCCAAAGAATCCGTTGAGATCGATAACGGACTGGCGCGGTATGGCGATGGAAGGGCGCAGCTTGTAATACGCGGGCTCGGCATAAGGAACGACCATGTTGAGGCCATCCGCCGCTCCACGAAGGAAGATCACCACCAGGCGCTTGCCGCGTGAGCCCTCGGCGGCATAGACGGCGCGCGCGAGAAAGCTGGGCACGGCGGCCGCGCCAACCAGCACCATGGCTCCCTGCTTCATGAAGATGCGGCGGGTGGTGGGCATGGCGTTCTTTCCTTGGGAAGTCATCTTCTTTGAAACTCCGGAGAGCCGAGAATCAGCCCGGTCAAGAGATTGAGCTTCTGCGCGCTCTCGGCTGCGGACGCCAACGCCGCCGGATTCTGCAATTGGCGTTCAATAGTTGCGCGGGTCTGGGATGAAAGATCGCCAGCGAGTAGTGTGGTTCCTAGCTGGTCCAGCGCAGCCGAGGCGCTGGCGCCATCGTCGGATGGAAGCAGCGTTTGAGGATTGAGATTCACGCCGGGAAGCCGGCCCGCCGCCAGCGCGAGCCCAAAGTTCATGCGGCTGAGCAGGGCGGCAGAGTTGACCCAGGCCTCGGATTTGGCCGAGTAACCGGTGGGAGGTTGCGCTCCATACAGCGGCATTCCCATGCTCTCGAGCGAGCGGATCAGCGGCATGAAGCTCGTCACCTCCGCGCCGCTGGCGCGAATGGACGAGGCCACGAATTCCAGGGGTGTTTTCACTTTGGCGCGATAGGCAGCAGGCTCCCAGAATTCCGGGGAGCGCAGCATTGCCCGATAAACCTCCCGCAGGTCGCCATCGTTCGCGAGAAAGGTCTTCGCCATGCGGGCAACCAGTGCTGGCGCCGGATCGTCGGAAACGAAACGCTGCGCCAGCTTGGTGGATATAAAACGCGCGGTCGAGGGATGCCGGGCAAGCATCTCCAGAACCTGCATGCCTTCTTTTTCTCCGGAATCGCTGATGCGCTTACCAAGCACGGTTTTCGCCCCGGGATCGTGCATGGCGGGCCGGTAAATGAAGCCGCCGCCACGGCGGGGCTGGTCGATGGTCCAGCCGGAAAAAACACGCGCGACCTCGGTAATGTCTTTTTGCGTGTAGCCGCTATCGACGCCGAGCGTGTGCAGTTCCATCAGTTCGCGGGCATAGTTTTCGTTGAGCCCGCGCGGAGGCTGCTGCTGAGGTTGTGCTGCTCCCTGCTGACGGCGGCGCTGGGCGAAGCGATTGCGCAAGGGCTGGTTGCGGGCCAGTTGGGAGTTGGGTCCCACGCTTTGCCAGTTGTCCAGATAGAAGAGCATGGCTGGACTCTTGGCGGTGGCGACGAGCATTTCCTTGAACTTGCCGAAGACGTGTGGGCGGATGGCATCACGCTCGTAGCCAGTCACGAGGTAACGATCCGGGCCTTTGCCGATGAAGACGTTGAAGTGGTTGAACCAGAAATCCGTGAGCACTTCCTGCAGTTGTCGCTCGGACAACGCGGCGCGAAGCAGCTTGGCCTGCATCAGCTCGGTCGTGACCTGTTGTGATGCC
>JBFXAV010000094.1:0-7749 GCA_050183935.1 Candidatus Korobacteraceae bacterium
ACTATCAGGACTTTGGCGCAATCGAGCAGATTGCCCGCGCGCTTGAGGAAGGTTTCGTTTTCCAGGGGGAGCACTTTCGCTTCTGGAATGCTCCCAGAGGCTCCAAACCGGCTGGCATACCTCTCTACAGGCACGTGATCTGCACCCAGAACCACGACCAGGTCGGCAATCGTGCGCAGGGTGACAGGCTCACGCACTTGATTCCACTCGGCGCCCGCAAGCTCACTGCAGCGCTTCTGCTGCTCGCCCCGCACACTCCCATGCTCTGGATGGGCCAGGAGTACGATGAAGCGGCGCCGTTCCAGTTCTTCACCGACTTCGGCGATCCGGCTTTGCGGAAAGCGGTCAGTGAAGGCCGCCGCCGTGAGTTCGAACAGTTTAGCTGGACCGAGGTCCCCGACCCGCAAGACCCGGAAACCTTTCAGCGTTCCAAGCTCCGTTGGACAACTTCCGAGCGCAGCCACCGCGACATGCTGGAGTGGTATCGATCGCTGCTGCGACTGCGGCGGGAGTTCATCATGGAAAGTGAGCGCACCTGCCGGGCAGAAATCCACTCGAAGAATAAAATCCTCACCATGCAGGTTCCCGCACAGAACTCGCGCCTGCTGCTCCTTGCGGAACTTCCAGCCGGGGCATCCGCCGCTGAGCAACCCTTGCCCGACGATGGGTGGCAGCAGACATTGTCGTCTTCGGAAGATGGTTTTCGAGTGCAAGTCTACCGCCGCTAGCGCCAAGCTAACTAGGCGGCAGCCGCCAATTCCGGCCGGCTGTCAACCCGCTTCTTGCACGTCGCATCCCCTTAACTAGCACTATCAGGAGAAACTTGGAATGGCCCCTTACTCGAACCTTATGCTCGCACTTATTGTCGCTGGTGCACTTTCGCAACAAACTCCCGCTCAGCAGCAGCCAGCCCAGAACTCGGATTCCGGACAGCAAATGCATTCTGTTTCACAGAAGACCGTGGAGATGAAAAATGCTGAGGGGCAGAGCGTGGGAACCGTTACCCTAATGCAAATCGGCGAAGGAGTAACCCTGAAGCTCGATCTCAAAAACTTGCCACAGGGAAAGCACGCGATCCACTTCCACCAGAACAGCCGCTGCGAGGCGCCCACATTCGAATCCGCGGGGGGACATTTCAACCCCACCGGCAAGCAGCACGGATTTGAGAACCCCGGAGGCCCGCATTCTGCCGACATGGCGAACATTCAGATATCCCAAGATGGCACATTTCGCGAGACCACCCGCAACGACCGCGTAACCCTCGGTAAGGGGAAGAACTCGCTGCTCGGGGGCGGAGCCCTTGTGATCCACGCCAAACCGGATGACATGAAGAGTGACCCCGCAGGAAACGCGGGCGACCGCATCGCCTGCGGCGTCATCCAGTAGCAGCCATCGACCAACGATCGCCACAGGCGGCCACCGACTGCTGCGAATGTTAGAATCGCAGCAGTTGGTTTCCCTTTCATGGACCGTTCGTTCATCCGCAATTTCGCTATCATCGCGCATATCGACCATGGGAAAAGTACTCTGGCAGACCGGCTGCTGGAGCTTACCGGATCGCTATCCGCGCGCGAGATGCAGGAGCAGGTCCTTGATGCCATGGACCTGGAGCGAGAGCGCGGCATCACCATCAAGGCCCATGCTGTCCGCATGATGTACACCGCTCAGGACGGGAACACTTACCAGCTCAACCTGCTCGATACTCCCGGCCACGTGGACTTCAGCTACGAAGTCTCGCGCTCGCTGGCCTCCTGCGAAGGCGCGCTGCTGTTGGTGGATGCCAGCCAGGGTGTAGAGGCCCAGACGCTGGCAAATGCCTACCTCGCCATTAATCACCGGCTGGAGATCATTCCCGTTATCAACAAGATCGATCTCCCGGGCGCGGACGTCGATCGTTGCCGCGAGATGATCGAATCCGCCGTAGGCCTCGACGCCAAAGACGCTCTCCTTATCAGTGCCAAAACCGGGCAAGGTGTTGTCGATGTGCTGGAAGCTGTGGTGAAACGGATTCCTCATCCCAAGGGCTCTCCTTCAGCGCACCTTCAGGCACTGATCTTTGACTCCTGGTTTGATCCTTATCGCGGAGTTGGGGTGTTGGCCCGCGTCTTTCAAGGGACTCTGCGCAAAGGACAGCGCATTCGCCTCTGGTCGAATGGCAAAGTCTTCGAAGTCGAAACGCTGGGCATCCACACGCCGAAGCCCGTTGAGATTGATCAGCTTGAAGCTGGCGAAGCGGGATTTCTGTTTGCCAATCTGAAAAATGTTGCCGACACGAAAATTGGCGACACCATCACCGACGAAGACCGTCCTGCCATCGAACCGCTGCCCGGCTTTGAAGAACTCAAGCCCATGGTCTTCGCGGGCCTCTACACCGTCGATGCCCACGAGCACACCCTGCTGCGCGAGGCCCTGGAAAAGCTTCGGCTTAACGACTCCTCATTTTTCTTCGAGCCGGAGAGCTCCGTCGCCCTCGGCTTCGGGTTCCGCTGTGGCTTCCTCGGCTTGCTGCACATGGAGATCATTCAGGAGCGCCTGGAGCGCGAGTTCAACCTCGACCTGATCACCACCGCTCCCAGTGTGCGCTTCCGCGTGACCCGTACCGACGGCGAAGTGCTCGAAGTGGATAACCCCTCCAAGTGGCCGTCGTCGGTCGAAGTTGCCAAGGTTGAGGAACCGGTAATCATGGCCACGATTATGGCCAAGGAAGAATTCCTCGGCGGTATCCTGAAACTCGTGGAAGAAAAGCGGGGGAAACAGAAGAGCTTTGAGTATGTCAGCGCCAGCCGTGTCATGCTGATTTACGAACTGCCGCTGGCCGAAATCGTTCTCGATTTTTACGACCGGCTTAAGTCGGTTTCCAAAGGCTACGCTTCGCTCGATTACCATCTCGCGGGCTACTGGGAATCGCCCATGGTCAAGCTGGATATTCTGGTTTCCGGCGATCCGGTGGATGCGCTCTCCATCATCGTGCACCGTGACTTCGCTTACGAACGCGGACGCGCTCTCGTCTCCAAGATGCGCGAACTCATCCCGCGACAGATGTTCGAGGTCGCCATCCAGGCGGCGATCGGGGCCAAGATTATTGCTCGTGAAACCGTCGCCGCTATCCGCAAGAACGTGCTTGCGAAGTGCTACGGTGGCGACATCAGCCGCAAACGCAAATTGCTGGAGAAACAAAAAGAAGGCAAGCGCCGCATGAAGCGCATTGGCCGCGTGGATATCCCCCAGGAAGCATTCCTGGCCGTGCTCCGGGTCGGCGAACAGGATTAATCGGCACTGGAATGCGGCCCGATCCACCATGCCCCTGCAGCCCAATTGTGAATATCAATTCCCGATATCCCACTTTGAAACAATCCGCCATACTGCAGTATGCAGCCGTAGGCTTATTGTATGTGATAGATTTTAAATTGTTTACGAAGAATTCCCTCAAGAGGATGGCACGTTAGCTCTCGGGGCAACAATTGACGGCGCTGGGTTAAGCTTTCTTATTCACACGGTTATCCACAGGGGGCTCTGAGGTCTCATCGGTCTCTATTATTTCCAGGCTTTCGCGGACCTTCTCCACGCTGCACAAATGACCTAGCCGCTCCCACAAGCGTAGCACTTCCGGATCGTGCTGCGCTTCGCTACGCGCCTCTTCCGAGGCCCAGAAACGTACGGCAATCCAGCATCCATCCTTCGGGTCGCGCAGCAGTAGGTCGCGCCCATACTTCTTGCGCCGGATCACCTGGTAGAGCAGCTTGAGGGTGCTCAGGCAATCCTGCTCCATGCCAGCATGAGGACGGAACACGCCAATCGCCAGAATCCCCTCACTGGCAAAAAACTCCTCGTTCGCAATCATTGCTTGCTTTCTTTCTGTTCAGCGTTCTTTTGTTCCGTGTTCTTCGAAACTGAACTCGAGCTACTATCAGGCGAGTCTCCATCGAACTCGCCCACAACATGCAGCCGCATGAGGTTTGTGGATCCTACTCCACCCCACGTCGTTCCGGAGATCACTCCAATTACATCACCCCGCACAACCCGCCCACGTTGAAGCAGTTCCTGTTCAGCGTTGCGGACCATCTCTTCGGCTGTAGCTACGTGAGCACACAGAATCGGCTCCACTCCCCAGTAAAGATTCATGCGATTGGCTACAGGTTCCAGAAACGCAAAGGCAAAAATCGGCGAGTTGGGCCGGTATTTGGAAACGACTCGCGCCGTGGTTCCAGTTTCCGTGTAGACGCAAATGGCGCGCATGCTCAGGTCGTTGGCAATTCCAGCAACCGACTCACAGATGGCCTGGGAGATGGTCAGCGTGCGGCCCTCGCGCCTGCGGAAGTTTCGGCCTCCGCGGAAGTGCCCTTCAGCTTCAGCCGTGATTCGCGCCATCATGCTCACCGACTCGCGGGGATACTTGCCGGTGGCGGTTTCCGCTGAGAGCATTACTGCATCGGTACCGTCGAGAATGGCATTGGCGACATCGCTGGCCTCGGCTCGCGTAGGGCGCGGATTCTCGATCATGGACTCCAGCATCTGGGTGGCGATAATGACGGGCTTGTGCCAGTCGGAGGCGCGACGGATCACGTGCTTCTGGATGATCGGAACCTGCTCGGGAGGCATCTCCACGCCAAGGTCTCCGCGCGCCACCATTACTCCATCGGCAACCTCCAGAATCGATTCCAGGTTCTCGACAGCCTGTGGTTTTTCCAGCTTGGCAATCACCGGGATATCCGATTTGCTGCTGGCGATCAGGCGCTTGGCCTCGACTACGTCGGAGGCGCTGCGCACGAAAGAAAGCGCGATGACGTCCACCTGATGGCGGATTCCAAAGTCCAGGTCCCGCTTGTCCTTTTCGGTAAGCGCGGGAACGCTGAGGGCAGCGCCAGGAATATTGATTCCCTTGTGCTCGCCGAGCAGGCCACCGTTGATCACCTCGCACTCCACGTCTTCGCCATGGATGGCGTTCACGCGCAGCTCAATAAGCCCATCCGACAGCAGAATGCGCGCACCCGGACTAACGTCGCGCGCGAGGGTCGGGAAGCTGGTGGAGATCAATTCGGCGGTGCCCAGCAAGTCACGCGGCGTAATGGTGACGCGCGAGCCCGCGACAAGCGTAACCGGGCGGCGGTCGCGGAGCCTCCCCGTGCGAATCTTGGGGCCTTGCAGGTCCTGGAGAATACAGATAGTGCGACCCTCGCTCCGCGCGGCGTTGCGGACAAACTGGATCATGCGCGCATGATCGTCGTACGTGCCGTGAGAAAAATTCAGGCGGGCAACATCCATTCCCGTGCGGATCAGGTCACGGACAATTGCTTCCGAATTGGTGGATGGGCCGAGCGTGCAGACGATCTTGGCACGTCGCGCGCGACGCTCGCCTAAGTGCAGGCGCAGGTCACCAATCTTAAATTTGGATTCGGGAGTGGCCATGTCTTACGGAAGCGGCTGCCTATTGGATGAACCATTGCGACGACGCGTTGCGATAAGCCCGAACAGCTTACCCTTGCAGTCTGCAATAGCAACGAGTCAGGAGTTGTCAGTCGGCGACCCGCTCAAAGGCCTCCAGTTCCAATTCAGCAAGCTCGGGGCGGGCCGCAGCGCGAGGAAACAGCAGGGCATTAAACTCAGCGCCGACCAGCACTACTAAGGAGAGTATATACATCCACACCAGCAACACCACCGAGCTGGCCAGCGAACCGTAAAAGATGCTGTATTCGGCGTAGCGGCTCACGTACCAGGCAAACAGGAGCGTGACCGGGAACCAGATGCCAGTAGCCAGCGCCGCTCCGGGAAGCACTGTGTGCCAGCGCAGCGTGCGCGGCACGGCGTTGTGATAAATGAGCTGCATTACGGAAACACTCGTCAGGATGGCAATCGTCCAGCGGGCAATGCCCCAGACCAGCAGGATCAGCGGCTCCAGTTGCTGCCCCATGGCGATGGCCAAGCGGGTTTCAATCCTCTCTCCGAACGCAACCAGCGCAGTGGCAAATGCCAGCGGAATTCCCGCCATGACCACCAGTCCAAGCGCCACACAGCGCTCTTTGACGATTCCCCATGTTTTGGGAATGTCGTAGGCCTTGCGGAATCCTTGCATCCAGGAGATGAGGACGCCGGTTCCCGTCCATAGGGTAATGAGCGAGGCGATGATCATGGTCCGCACCGGGCGCTGCTGGGCGGATGCGAAGTAGGTGAGGACCGTATGGGCAACGCTGGGCGGAAGTATGCTTCCCAGAGCGTTGGCAATGGCGTTGATCGCACCCTTGGTGCGGCTAAACGACGCCAGCAGCGAGGCTACGACCATGAGTGCCGGAAACAGCGTCAGGACGGACGAGTAGGCTCCCGCCTTGGCGACACTGAGACCGTCATGCACAAAGGTATGCCAGAGCGCAGCTCGAACGTTCTTTAGAATTCGCAGAACCGAAGGCATAGGCTCCAGGCTGATCAAAAAGTCGCTGCACAGCGCCGCAGAAGGCAGGCGTTCGCACGCGGACTGGGGAACCGGGCACGTCCCTCAACGGACAAATGCCAGTCTGTCGGCAGGCCGGTGCTTGCGGGTTAAGGCCAGAGCCGACCTGAATAGCTTACCGGGGTGTCAGCGGAGGTGCAATCAAGGAATGCTAGGGTTAACTGCGGGGTAATGGGTTTCTGGGAGCTGGTTTCTCGTTTCTACTCGGGTATCCCCCTCTCGGTCGGATACGACGACGAGCACAGCGGTTGTGTAAGTGTAGGCACGGGTCTTTGACCCGTGCCCGAGGGGAACGGGGCACAGCCCCGTTCCTACAGAAGATACGATTAGCCCTTCGTCAGAAAAAATCGCTAAATACTGACTGCTGAGTGCTGTCCTACTCAGCCGCCAATTCCTCCGCTTCGCCCTGCTGGCGCATAAGTTCCAGGGCGCGCTCGGCTTCTTCGTACTCGCGCGAAACTTCTTCCTGGACCTTCTGCGCTGCCTCTTCCAGTTCCGGCGAGAGGCGGACGTTGCGGTAGAACTCCATACCCGTTCCCGCAGGGATCAGGCGGCCAACGATCACGTTCTCCTTGAGGCCGCGCAGGTGGTCCACCGCTCCCTGGATGGAGGCTTCGGTGAGCACGCGCGTGGTCTCCTGGAAGGAGGCCGCGGAGATGAAGGAGTCCGTGGAAAGCGATGCCTTGGTGATGCCCAGCAGCAGCGGACGGCCGGTGGCGGGCTTGCCGCCCTCGGTGATGGCGCGTTCGTTCTCCGCCCGGAAGCGGAACTTGTCCACCTGCTGCTCGAGAAGGAACTGGGTATCGCCCACGTCCTCGACCTTCACCCAGCGCATCATCTGGCGAACGATCACTTCAATGTGCTTGTCTGAGATGTTAACGCCCTGCAGGCGGTAGACCTCCTGAATTTCGTTCACGAGGTATGCCTGGAGTTCCTTCTCTCCGAGGACGGCCAGAATGTCGTGCGGGTTGAGCGGGCCATCCATGAGCGGCTCGCCCGCCTGCACGCGCTCGCCTTCCTGCACGTTGATGTGGACGCCCCGGGGAACGGAGTATTCTTTTTCCGTGCCGTCGTCGGCGGTGACATAGATTTTGCGCTGGCCCTTGGCGACCTCGCCGAAGCGGACCACGCCATCGATCTCGCTGATGACGGCGGTTTCGCGCGGCTTGCGGGCCTCGAATAGTTCCACCACGCGGGGCAGACCGCCGGTGATGTCCTTGGTCTTGGTGGTCTCACGCGGAATCTTGGCCAGGATGTCGCCAGGGTGAACCGTGTCTCCATCCTGCACCATGAGGTGAGCGCGCGAG
>JBFXAV010000095.1:0-7747 GCA_050183935.1 Candidatus Korobacteraceae bacterium
GTCAGCTTTTTTTCCACACCTTCGCTCACGCCTGAAGATGGGCGTCGTGTCTATGCACTGTTAGACAAAGCAAAGGAACAAACTCGAGTTGAATCGGCTATTACGATTGCTGGTGCGACACACATCTGCTTTGAGTCGCAAACAATCGAGATCCCTAACTGGGTCGAGATTGCCTGCTTACCCGAGAAGAAATCAGAAGGAATGGACGTCTCTTTCATGGGTCACAAGAATTTGAAACCCATGTTCTTAGAGACACTTCAGCGAATTACAAGAGACTAAGCATTAATTTCAAGTTGGAGCGGGACAAAGAGCTATGCGCAAGAAAGTGACGATTGTAGGTTCGGGCAATGTGGGCGCGACGGCCGCTCACTGGATCGCCGCGAAGGAACTTGCCGATGTAGTGCTGATCGACATTGTGGAAGGCGTGCCGCAAGGCAAGGCCCTCGACCTGCTTGAAGCCATGCCGATTGAAAAGCGTGATGTGAAGGTCACTGGCACCAACAACTACGCCGACACAGCCAATTCGGACATCGTGGTGATTACCGCAGGCATACCGCGCAAGCCGGGAATGAGCCGCGACGATCTGCTGAATACCAACCACAAAATCATGCAGGACGTGGTCGGGAAGGCTGTTCAGTACTCGCCGAACTGCATTTTGATCATCGTGTCGAACCCGCTGGATGCCATGGCGCAGGCCGCCTACAAGATGGCGGGTTTCTCGCGCAACCGCGTGATTGGCATGGCGGGCGTGCTCGACAGCGCGCGCTTCCGGACGTTCATCGCGGAAGAGTTGAATGTCAGTGTAGAAAACGTAACCGCATTCGTGCTCGGTGGGCACGGAGATACCATGGTTCCTCTGGCTCGTTATTCCACGGTGGCGGGTATCCCGATTACCGAGCTGATGGATAAAGCCACGCTGGACCGGTTGATCCAACGCACGCGCGACGGCGGGGCCGAGATTGTGAAGTACCTCAAGACCGGCAGCGCGTACTACGCGCCTTCGGCAGCGACCACGGAGATGGTGGAAGCGATCCTGAAGGACAAGAAGAAGATTCTGCCCTGCGCGGCATACCTCGAAGGTGAGTACGGTCTCAATGGACTCTTTGTCGGAGTGCCCTGCAAGCTGGGGGCACGAGGCATTGAGGACGTGATCGAGATCAAGCTGACCGGATCCGAAAAAGCTGAGCTACAGAAGAGTGCGGATGCTGTGAAGGAACTGGTTGCAGTGAGTGGGGTGTAGAATTATCGAAAGGCAAAGCCCGGTCAGTGACCGGGCTTTTTGGTTTAGAGAAAGCCTATCGCCTGTCACCCCTCGACGCGGGCTTCGCGCTTGCTCGGGGTGACACAGCGAACTACACCCTTTCCACTTTCACTTCCTTTAGCACCACGTCCTTATTCGGCTTGTCCTGGCGGTTGCGGGGAAGGTTGGCGATTTTGTCGGCTACGTCCTGGCCTTCGACCACTTCGCCAAAAATCGTATGGTTTCCGGTCAGCCACGGAGTGGCTGCAACCGTGACAAAGAACTGGCTGCCGTTGGTATTGGGACCGGCATTGGCCATCGCAAGCTTGCCTGCTTTATCAAATTGGTATGGCGAGCCTTTGGTTTCATCTTCAAACTGGTAACCAGGGCCACCCATTCCGGTACCGCTAGGGTCGCCACCCTGGATCATGAAATTGGGGATTACGCGGTGGAAGATGGTACCTGAGTACAACGGGCCAGGACCGCTCTTGCCGCTGACACGGTCTTTCCATTCGCGCTTGCCGTCGGCAAGCTCCAGGAAATTTTGGACGGTCTTCGGCGCTTCTTTTTCGAATAACCGGCAGGTGATGTTGCCTTCACTGGTTTCCAGAGTTGCGTAAAGTCCTGCTTGTTTCGGCATGAGACCTCGGAGAATTTGAGACTTGTAATCTGAAATTTGAATTGGGACAAGTGCGCGAAATCTTGCGGGACCTGGCCCAGGGACGAGAATGCTGTGAGCTGCCCTAGTTCTTTTTAGGAGCGGCCGGCGTGGCGGACTTCGCCGCTGGCGCAGCCGGTGTAACCGCCGCCGCGCCCTTGAGTATGGTGACGGTATTAATTTTCACTGGTTTCAGCGGACGATCGCGAACGTCCTTGGGCACGGTAGCGATTTTGACCACTATGGCCACCGGAGCGCACTGCCCGAAGATGGTATGGCGACCGTTCAGGTGCGGCGTGGGCACGTCGGTGATGAAGAACTGGCTGCCATTGGTGTTCGGCCCCGAATTCGCCATTGCAAGCCTCCCCGGGCGATCAAAGGTGATTCCGGGAACGAATTCGTCGCGGAACTTGTATCCGGGGTCCCCACTGCCGTTACCGGCGGGATCACCTCCCTGGATCATAAAGTTGGGAATCACGCGGTGAAAAACGGTTCCGTTGTAGAGCGGAGTATTGCGCTTCTTCGCCTTGGAAATTGGATTGGTCCACTCCTTGGTTCCTTCGGCAAGGCCGATGAAGTTGGCAACCGTTATCGGGGTCTTGTCCTGGAAGAGTTCACAGGTGATCTGTCCAGCCGTGGTATCGAACACTGCTTTGGGGTTCTGGCTGAATGCAGACGGAGAAAAAGCCAGAGTTGCCAGGGCAAAGCTTGCCAGCCATGCGCGCATAAACGAAGCCTCCTGAAATGTTCCTTCTACAGGGCTCGTGCCGGTTCGTGGCAGAGGTACTGCATCTCCGGGCGAGCGGTCGGTTCAGTATATCGAAAGGTAAGCGCGGGAGGAAAAACTGGGATTGACCGCTTAAAAAACGAAGGGTGCAAAGGTACAAGGATCAATGATCAATGCAAGGAACCGGTCGTGGTGCAGTTTGCGACAGATGTCTGAAGCAGATTCCTCGCTGCGCTCAGGATGACACTGTTTAGCAAGAATGTGTGCTACTTGCTGCCGGCTTTTCCGGGGGCTCCGGCGAGTTGCCGCTGATCGCGCCATTCGGTGTAGCGATCGGAAACCATGATGTGGAATACCGCCTGCCAGCGTTCCTCAACGGCCTCGACCAGGCCGAGTTCTTTCATCTCCAGCAGGTAGCTCCGTATCCAGCGAATCTGGGCGTAGGTGAGGCCCTTTTTAGCGATGTCTACGGTCACACCGGCCAGATGCGAGGAGGCGGCATCGCCATCGATATCGGCAGCATTGCGGTTGGTACGCATCAGCTTGCGCTGTTGCTCCATGGTACGGACGGCGGAATTGATCTGAATCTTGCCACGGAACTTTTTGTGGAACTGCTTGCCCATGTCCTGGAGGAACGTCATCACCCATGGACGACAATAGTGGCGAGCAGGATCGAGCCGACGATCCACGCGCAAGTACGAGGAGCTACGAATACGAACCAGCTCCTCACGCTCAATCATTCCCCGCAGGTCAGCTTCATCCTCGATCCGGCGCAGTTGCAGCCGGTCGATTTCCGCGTTCTGTCCGAGCAGGGAGGCGCGCGATCCGCGCAGGCGTGTGGTTGTCCAGACGAGCAGGGGTTCAACTTCTTCCTCGGGAGCAACTTCTGCATCGAGGGAAGAGTCCCACTCCGCCAGCTTCCCGCTTTTGTCCTCGGCGGACCGCGCCGAGTCGGAACGCTCGCTGGCCGGGCGAGCCCCAAAAGCGAAAGCTGGAAGCGCAAGCAGAACCAGGAAAACCAGGGTATTGGTCCGACGAAGTATGCCGCGCACTACCGAGCCCTCTAACTGGAGTTAACTGCCAAATCCTGAGCTGGAGTGTAACCCGGAAGTGCTGGAATTCGTATCGGGTTTTCGCCTAAGCGTCCGGCGAGGCACGATCCCTGGGACATGAACCGAGGACACGGGCGAGGATGATTTGCGGATGGAAGAGCGGAGAATGGGCAAGATCTCGGGAGAAAAAGGGGGAAAAGCCAGGAAAAACAGGAAAAAGCGGCGGAGGAAAGGGTATCGGCTGCTGGCGAAGCTGTAGAAACTACCGCAGCGGCTGAAGCCGCCTAAAAAGTCGCTTGTAAACTCAGGCCTGAAGGCCTGCGCTACCGGCCTTCACGGGTTGTCATTCAATCTGAAGGCGGACAATTGCGTCCGCCGATCACGCGATTTCGGAATTTACTTACGAAACAGGTCGAGTATGGACTGCTTCATTACCTGACCGCCAACCTCAGCAATGGAGCGTGTGAGTGGGATTTCCTTGGGGCAAACCTCGACGCAATTCTGCGCGTATCCGCACTCGTGAATTCCGCCATCGCCCATCAGCGCATGCAGGCGATCGGTCTTCAGGGCCTTGCCGGTGGGATGGGTATTGAACAGGCGTACCTGCGAAATCACGGCAGCGCCCACAAAGCCCGTGGTCTCATTGAACTGTGGGCAGGCTTCCATGCAACAGGCACAAGAGATGCAGCGGGAGAGAGGATAGGCGTGTTCCTGCTCGGTGGGATAGATGCGCGGGCCGGAACCGAGGTCGTAGGTGCCGTCCACGGGAACCCAGGCCTTCACACGCTTCAGGTTTTCGAACAGAACGTTGCGGTCCACGGCGAGGTCGCGCACGACCGGAAACTTGGAGAAGGGCTCCAGCTTGATGGGCTGCTCGAGGTTGTCAACCAAGGCAGAGCATGCCATGCGGGTACGGCCGTTGATCAGCATGGCGCAGGAGCCGCAGATCTCCTCAAGGCAGTTGGAGTCATAGGTGACCGGCGTAGTCGCCTTGCCTTCGCGCGTGACCGGGCGCGCGGCGATATCCATGAGGGCGGAGGTAACGTTCATGCCGCGCCGCCAGGTTAGCTCGAACTCCTCCCAAAATGGCTCGGAGTTGGGCGTTGTCTGCCGCTTGATTTTGACGATGAAGGTTTTATTCGCCATGAGTCTTGTTTTTTCGCCGGCTCGCTATCTGCGACCGACTCCAGCCAGAACGCACAATAATCCGCCGACCACCATCAGCACTACGGCCATTCCCGGAAGCAGCCGGAACAGCCAGAAGGCCACCAGAATCTGCATGACGCCAACCACGAGATAGAGCGCGCCAAGCACCAGGCTGCCAGACTTACTCATGCTAGCTGCCTCATTTGCTAGCTGGCAGCGTCATACCGCCGTGGCCGGGGCGGTATCAGCGAGACATCCACTGCTTCAAACTCAAACCGAGGCTCATCGGCATCGGGGGCAAAAGATGCTTTGGTAGTTTTGAGCCAGTTCTTGTCATCACGATCCGGAAAATCCGGTTTGTAGTGCGCGCCGCGCGACTCGTCGCGCCTGGCCGCGCCCTGCACAATCACCCGGGCGAGTTGCAGCATGTTGTAGAGCTCGCGGGTAAACGCAAACGTGGTATTGGCCCAGGTGGTCCGATCGCTGAGGTTCACGTTACGGATGCGCTCGATCAGCTCCACGATCTTGCCATCTGCCTGCTTCAACGCCTTGTTGTAGCGGATGACGGTGCAGTCGCGGGTCATCAGCTCGCCCAGTTCGCGCCAGATGAGGAATGGATTCTCGGTGCCTTCCGAGCGCATCAGGCCGTTGTTAATTTCTTCCTGGCGCTTCCGCTCCGCGTCATAGATGCTGCCCGGCACCGCGCTTCCGGACTTCGCCAGAGCCTTGCTGTAGGCAAGGGTCGCGGGCCCGGCAATGAATCCTCCGAAGATGCAGCTCACCAGGGAATTTGCGCCCAGGCGGTTGGCGCCGTGGTACTGGTATTCGCACTCTCCAGCGGCGTACAAGCCCGGGATGTTGGTGGCCTGATTGTAATCCACCCAAAGACCGCCCATGGTGTAGTGCATTCCGGGGAAGATCTTCATAGGAGTCTCGCGAGGATCATCGCCCACGAACTTCTCGTAGATTTCGAGGATGCCTTCCAGCTTGCGGTCGAGAATGTTGCGATCAACGTGGGTCAGGTCGAGGTACACCATGGGCTGCCCTTCGATGCCCCTCTTGTGCTCGTAGACCACCTTGTGAATCGCGCGCGTAGCCACGTCTCGGGGAACGAGGTTGCCGTATTTGGGGTACCACTCTTCCAGGAAATACCAGCGCTCGCTATCAGGAATGGAGTTGGGCTCACGCTTGTCATTCGGAGACTTGGGAACCCAGACGCGTCCACCTTCGCCGCGCGCCGACTCGGACATGAGCCGGAGTTTGTCTTCCCCAGGAATGGCGGTGGGGTGAACCTGAATGAACTCGCCATTGGCGTAGTATGCGCCCTGCTGATAGAGCGCCGACTGCGCCGAGCCGGTGCAAACCACGGAGTTGGTGGACTTGCCGAAGATTGCGCCATTGCCACCGGTGCAAATAATGACTGCATCGGCAGGGAAGGTGTGTACTTGCATGGTACGCAGGTCCATGGCGCAGATGCCACGGCACACGCCATTACCGTCCAGCACAGCGGAGAGGAATTCCCAGTGCTCGTACTTCTGGACTTTACCGGCTGCTTCGTGGCGGCGCACCTGCTCATCGAGAGCGTAGAGCAGTTGCTGGCCGGTGGTGGCCCCGGCGAAGGCGGTGCGGTGGTGCAGGGTGCCGCCAAAGCGGCGAAAATCGAGCAGACCTTCAGGAGTGCGGTTGAACGGCACGCCCATGCGGTCCAGCAGATCGATGATGGCTGGGGCCGCGTCGCACATGGCTTTGATGGGAGGCTGGTTCCCAAGGAAGTCGCCGCCGTAGACGGTATCGTCAAAGTGCTGCCAGGTGGAGTCGCCCTCGCCCTTGAGGTTCTTGGCGGCATTGATTCCACCCTGCGCGCACACGGAATGAGAGCGCTTGACCGGGACGATGGAGAACAAGTCGACCTGTCCGCCCATCTCAGCGATCTTGATGACCGCGGCCAGTCCTGCCAAGCCGCCCCCCACGACGATAATTTTCGGATTCGCCATCGATTCGTCTTTCGCGGATCTGTACCGCGCTGCTTCAGAACTTTAGTTGGTACTCGGAGGTTCCAGGGTTACTGGGTCATGCTTCGGCTGCGACCACTCAGGGTTGTACTGCTGCTCCGGCCACTCCGGGCTGGGGCGCAGGAATGCCCACATGGTCACCAGTCCAATGAGCAGGAAGAGCGCGGAAACCGCGACGCCCACCTTTTGCATCCGGTTGCGCGCCTGTTCGCCAACCACCAGTCCCCACTTGGCGGCGAAGAGAAAGAGTCCGTAGCCGAAGTGCCAGGAGGCACTGGCAATACCCACGACATATGCCACAACGGCAAGCGGGTTGCGGAACTCGTTCTGCACCTTCCAGAACGCAGCCTCGGGATAGTCGAACAGGTGGACACCGCTGAAACGCATGTACCAGGTGTGGTAGATGATGTAGGCAAACGCAATCATCCCGGTCCAGCGCTGCAGGGTATACATCCAGTTACCAGTCCAGGGATAGGCCCCGCCGACGTTGGAATCACCGCGCCACCAGATGTAGAAGCCGTATCCACCGTGAAACAAGATGGGAATCCAGATGCCGAATAGCTCCAGCCAGAAGGCAAAAGGAATGCTGGTTAGGAATTTGACCTGATCGGTATAGGCTTCCGGGCCATTGGTGGCAAAGGCGTTGGAGATGAAGTGCTCGACCAGAAACGCGCCCACCGGAACAATGCCGCTCAAGGAATGCAGGCGGCGCCAGAAGAACGAGGTACCCTCATCCGCCCGCAATGGGGGGACTCCGCCGGGAAGACCGGACGAACTAACCGAAGCCTGGCTGGCTTGAGAGGCCACTCCGCTGCTCCTTATGCAACATTAAGGATGAGAAAACTCTTTATTATGGGCGCGTTGAAGGATGCAGTCAAGGAGGCTACGTCGGGAGGAACCAAGCTTCAGAGG
>JBFXAV010000096.1:0-7722 GCA_050183935.1 Candidatus Korobacteraceae bacterium
CGCCCATTAGCCTCAGCACGTCCGGAGTAACGGTCAGCAACTGGCTCACACGGTCCAGAGTGCCTCTTGTTTCCGCAAGCTCATGGGTAACATTCGCCAGATGAGAGTCCACAACCTCTTTGGTGATCAGGTAATCGTTTCTTTCTCGCGCCATCCGTTCATTCTCAGCACTCAGGACGGCAATGGAGGCGTCTTTTGCCTGGTTCGTATTTGACAGTTTTGCGCGGGAGTTCCGTAAGGCTGCGAGAACCTTTTCCGAAGATTCAATTTGTGCCGCCTGCTTTGCGACTTGCTCGCGCAGTCCCGCAACGTCCGCTCGCAGGTCATCGTTATGCTTCACAGCGTTCGCCGGGCCCGGGGTTGTAGCCCCTTCCGACGACTGATCCAGGCGGCTAAACCACCCCGCCGAAATTACCAACAGGACAAGCGCCGCCGCCGACAAAGCCGGCTTATACGCCCCGAGGAATCGCGTCATCTGTCCAGTCACGGCCCGAAGAGGTCGGGTATGAAGCGAAAAACCTGAACGTCCGGGCGTTGCCAGTTCCGCCTCTTTGGACAAATTGACGCCTTCATTTCGGACACGAGAAAAAAAACGTTCCCGCCTTTCTGCGGCAAGCTTGGATGTTAAGGCCGCCGAGCCGGCAGACGTAACTCCCTTGGCCTGTGGAAGAAAGTGACGGACGAGATGCTCGTATTCGCCGCAGGCCTCGCAGCACGACTCACACTCCAGTAGATGCTGCTCCAGCTCGCGCGCCTCTTCCCTGGATAGATACCCAATAGCAGCTGCGGCGCTTAATTCTCGAAACCGTTCATGACTGAACATGCGCCACCGCTTTCTTCGTGCGAAGCTTCTTGGCTGGCGGTTCAGAGTGCTGGCCCAGTATGCTTCGGAGCTTGTCCAAACCCCTGTAGTAATGGTGCCGGATGCTGTCGAACGACTCGCCGGTCCGCTCTGCGGCTTCGTGCATCGTGAGTCCTTCGTAAAATACGAGTTCCAAGGTACGGCGTTGCAGCATACTCAGCTGAGCCAGTGCTTCCCGCACAATTGGCCCGCACTCAAGACTCGAGATACTGGTTCCCGAGGAACACGGCCTCGATTCCATAGCCTCGAAATCACCACACTCCGGGCCATACCGAAGACTCAAGTACTTCTTTCGATTAAAAGCCCGATGGTAGGCGTACTGCAAAATCCATCCCTTAGTAGTGCCTTTATTGGCATCAAATTGTGCCACGGAGCGAAAGATTTCCAGAAAAACAGATTGCATCAGGTCTTCGGCTTCAGCGGCATCATGCAGAATTCGCCAACCCACGCTAAACACCAAACTGTGGTAGCGATCGAACAGCACTGCAAGAGCATCGTGGTGTCCATCTTGCAGGCTCAACATGAGCGCTTCATCCGACAGAGATGCAAGCTCCGTATACGTCATGAGAATGCGGGCCTCGTTTCTCCTGCCCAGATAGTTCGGCCCTTACAATCAACGTTCTGGGCCGGGGGGTTCCTGTATACCGCAGTTCTGACACTGAGGGAATAGACAAAATCTTGCTGGGAATGAGATCTATGGCGCAGATACAGCGACTCTATCGCGTCAGAGCTGCTGACGCGTCCTGATCGCGCGTTGATAAAAATACTCGATCAGGACCGCTGCTAACTGGTCACCTTGCCAAGCAGTTCCTGCACGGAGATTTCCGCATTTGACTGTGCGCCTCGCGACAAAGCAGGCGAAATCGCAAGGGCCCCTTGATGACCTTCAAACCATATCAAGAAGGAAGATTGATCGGCTCCAGTCAGCCGCCGCAAATTCAACCATGTGTAATAGGCAGCCATGTCGGCGTCTACCAGAGCTCCCTGGGGGTCAAGCACTGGAGTCTTTGTGCTCCCGGCGAGTGCCTCATTCATGGAGAGTTCCGTCATGCGGGGGGCAAAGCGTGCCAGAAGCGTGAGGGGCTGCGCCCGGCGCAATGCCTCACGAGCTGTCCATTGAACAAACGATGTGCTGAAGAACTGCGTGCCTGAGCCTTCCGAGAGCATAGCCAGCTTGAAGTGATTGGAAACTCCATCCTGCCCGGTGGCCTTTAACCCCACATCCTGGGGACGCAGCCTTGCCAGGGCAGAACGCCGGGCTTCGGTTCCCTGCCGGGCCTGCACCAGACTTCTCATCCTGGTGACGACCGCCGTACGCAGAGGCTCCAGGCTGCCATAAGCAATCAATTCAACTCCGGGAGCGGAAGCCTTCGCCGGCGAGCCACCGTCGATATACCAGTGCGCAAAGGGCGCCGGGTGTTTTGCGGCGCGAGCGGCAACTCCTCCCAGCAAAACGTTCAGCCCGTTTTCCGGATTTACCCGTGTAAACAAGGTACCTTGCGGACGCAGCTTGCGAAACAGCCGATAAGTGTTCTGCTTCACGCCTTGACCCAGTACCACAATTACCAGCCGGGAAGCCGCAGGAGCAGGGGGTGGAACTGCGTTTCGCACCGCACTCAGCAATTCCACGGCTGCTGTACGAAACAATGCCAACTGGTTCGTGGTCCACAGGTGCGCTGAGAGTTGCTCAGAGAACTCTTCGGGAGAGTTTACCCAGTCCACGTTCTCCATCTGCGGCGAGAGCTGAAGTTGCGCGAAACGCTGCATCGTGCTTCGCAGTTGCTCAGGCGACAGCTTGCCCAAATATGAAAATTGCGCATCTACTTCGCTGCGCTCGGCTGGGAACTTCCAATCGTAGGCAACCACTTCTCGTAGCAACAGCGGAACGAAACTTAGTGGCAGATGCCGCAGCAGATCAATGCCGTCCGTGGCTACCTTCCGAGCCAGCGGAGGATATGCCGCGAAGTATTCCGGTTTGAGTTGTGCCGGTTGCATGGCAGCTATAGTAGTCCTTCGATCGGCCGGCCTTGGGCGAAGCGTGCAGAGAAGCCGAAATAGGCTCCAAGCGTCGGCACCAGGTCCATGGAATCAATGGGCCGGTCAATGATCACGTTTTCGCGGATGCCAGGGCCAACCACCAGCATCCAGGTAGTACGCGAGCGCGCATCGCCAGTGCGATGATGCTGGAAGCCGTTCCCGCCAGTCTCCTCGTCGGAATCCCGCCCGAAGTCGGGAAGGATAAACAGCGTGGTTTTACCCGCGTATTCAGGATCGCTCTCGATCATCTTCCAGATTTCCGCGCACAGTCGGTCGGTGCGTCGGATACCATCCACATAGAGTGAGAAAGTGCCCGCGTGAGCAATGTCGATATCGTGCAGGGTAATCCAGAGCAGGCTCGGCGCGAACTGCCGCATAAGCCGGCGCGCGACGAATACAGATAGCTCGTCGGGACTCTGCGCGTTCCGCGCACCCCCGAGAAAATCCGCAACGGAAAGCTTGAGTATGCCCGCCAGGCGCTCCAGTTCGATTTCATGATTGGCGGCTTCGGGCTGATAGAGCGGCGACTCGTAGTTATCGTGCAGCAAGGTTTCGTAGTCGGCGCGCCCGCCCGCAGGCAGCGCCGCCGCCAGCAGACGCTTGGGAAGAATTACGCTGGCGCCCAGTCCCGAACCATAGGAGCGATGCCCGCTTTCGCCGATGCGCTCAAAACCAATACTTGGCGCCACTACCCAAACATCTTGCAGAGGCCGCTGCAGATCCTTGCGGTAATACTCGAAAACGGTTGGATTCTGCGGCGGCGCAGCCACAAAGTTGTTGATGGTTTCGTAGGCGCCGGTCGCAAGACTCGCGTTGGCGACGTAATGTCCCAGAATTCCCCGGTTCACCACCTGAGTAAAAAACGTAGCCCGCGGCAGCAGATCCGAGATCAGATGCGGGATGTTCTCGCGGCCATCGGGCATGAAGGTTTCATCATCACGCGCACCGCCGCCGAACGTCACCACCACCGCCTTGCGTCCCCTGGGAAGTTGCATCGCGCGGAGCGGCGAACGCAACAATGCCGAACCCAGGCAAGCGCCCGTACTTGCGCGCAGAAACTCCCGGCGGCTCCAGGAGAGTGCTGCTGCGGTTTCTCGTAAGTTCCGTGCCATACTTCCCATTTGAATCCGTGCTGCTATTCCGGCAACAGGAATCACAAAGCCTATTATTCGCTCGTTCCTTTCAACGTACCCAGATACGCGATTACATCGGCCAGTTCCTGGCTGGTTAAGGTAGCGCGGTACGAGGGCATGGTTGAACCCTTCACAAAGCTATACTCGCGAAGACTTGCCTTGTCGAACGAGCGCAATTGCTCCTTGGAGTCCATGAGCAGAACCGTATAGGTATCCAAGTTCATCAACCTTCCGGTCACACTGACGCCTTCGCGCGTAACAACCTTGAAAAACCGGCCTTCCGGAAGCACGAGCGCCGCCGGGTTCACCAGTGACTCATACAACTCCGGCGCGGTTCGAACAACCCCAATCTCGCTAAGGTCCGGTCCAAGACGGGAACCTCTAGCGCCGACCTGGTGGCAGCTAAGGCATGCGCCTTTACCGCTCACGAGGGCCTCTCCGCGAGCGTCATCTCCTGAGGGAAGTGAGGCGGTTGCTGCCTTAACCAACCTCTTGGCTTCCGGGTCAGTATGGTCGGCGGGTTGTTGTCCGCGAAGTGGATGACTGCCCACCGTCACAGCAACAGCCATAACTAGCGCCAAGCGGCCTACACACGCAAATCTGCTAGTACCAATCAGGTAATTCCGTTTTTGTCTTAAGGTGTTAGCCATAACTCCGGTACCGCCGCCAAAGGCATCAGGAAATGATATATAAGGTCCGACTTATACCAGATCGACGCATGCGTGCCAATGCCGGTAACAACCAAAGCTTAATCCGAGCAGAATCTATGGTTTTCCGCAAAGGAGCCGCAAGTGCTTTACGGTAAATAGCTCTTAGATTCCTCGGTAACCCTTTCAGCCGCAGGACCGTCATGTGGCTTGACAATCTAATGAAGTTTTAATGTTACGGTTTACTCCCTTTTGAAGGATACGTCCACACTTCTGATCGTGAACGTGATTCCTCCTGAGAAACCACAAAGCAATGTATGCTGTTGCGCTGATTGCGGGTGTGGGAGCGTCTTGCTGACTGCCACGCATGCGATGACACGAAGTTCGGAGGCTTGCCATGCGAGTTATTTTCGTAGTCCTGCTGGCTTACACACTGGCGCTGGCGCAGGCTCCTGCCCCTGGCTCTTTGGCCGAGCGCATCGGACACACCGATCCGGCAAAGCGCGGAAGCGGCCGCTCCCATGGCAGCCTTGGCGATATGAAGTGCCAGACGTTGGTCCCGCGCGGCGTAATTCCCTTTCTGAATTTTGTACACCGCTGCGAGATGACCGCTCCCGACGGCGGAGTAGGAGCGCACTTCCACAATACCGGCGAAGAGATGTTCGTGGTTTTTGACGGGGAAGCAGAGTTCACCATTGATGGTCACACCTCCCTGCTCAAAGGACACGTGGTTGGCGCACCACTGCGCATGGGGCATTCCCATGCCATCTACAATCCAGGCAGTCAGGGAGTGCAGTTCATGAATATCCAGGTGGGCGCGGTGGATGGGGAAGCCTCGGACGCATTCAACCTCGGCGATCCGCGCAAAGGAGCGCCCAAAGATTCGCTTCCGGTCTTCATGTCCATGCACCTCGAGAAGACCAGCCCTCCGCAGACACAAGGCCGGTCTGGCCGGGGTCGCGGCACTGCGGGACGCGGCGGAGCAGGCCAGTGGGGCGCCACGGGAGCCTTGCAGGAAGTGCAGAACTACCATGGAGGCAAGGGCGCAGCTCGCTATCGCCGCGCGCTGCATCCAGTGATCTTCTCTACAAACTGGGCTTATGTGGACCACCTCATACTGTCCCCAGGTTCTGCGGACGGCAAGCATCGGCACCCTCACGTGGGTGAGGTCTATTACGTTCTGGACGGTAGCGGCGAGGTCACAGTGAACTCCGAGACGGTGGCAATCCGCGCGGGAGATGCTATTCCGGTTCGGCCTGATGAGGCACATTCCTTTGCTAACAATAGTAGCGGCGATCTGGAGTTCATGATTATTGGAATTTCCACACAGAAAGGCGTGATCGATACCGTGGAGGCTGGCATCTCCCAATGATTTCCTGTCGCCGGTTTTGGATGTTTGTCCTGTCAGCCCTCTTTCTAGGAGCGGCGGTTTCAGTCCCATGCGCCGCTGCAACGCTCGACATTTACTGGGTCGATGTCGAGGGAGGTGGCGCCACCCTCATCGTCTCACCAGCCGGCGAATCGCTCCTGATCGATACCGGATGGAGAAAGGACGACCGCGACGCAAAGCGCATTTACGCGGTCGCGCAGAAAGCCGGCCTGAAGAAGATCGATTACCTCATCATGACGCACTACCATGAGGATCACGTGGGCGGCGTGGGAACTCTCGCTAAGCTGATCCCCATTGAACGCTTTCTTGATCATGGCGACACCGTGGAGACCAGGAATCCCAAGGCAATCGAAGAGTGGAATATCTATCAGGAGGTCTCACGCGGCAAGCGTTCGCAACCCAAACTCGGAGACAAGATTCCCCTGAAGGGACTGGACATCACCGTGGTCGCCACCAACGGTGAGTTGATTCCTAACGTCATCAATGGCGGCGGTCCGAACGATCCCGCTGTGTGTAAAGATCCCGTGCTCAAGCGAATGGACCAGGGCGAGAACGGGCGCAGCGTGGGCATTCTGTTGCGATATGGAAAGTTCAAGTTTCTCGATCTAGGCGATCTCACCTGGAACAAGGAGATCGACATGGTATGTCCCGTCAACCGGCTGGGCACGGTGGACCTTTACCAACTGGAACACCACGGCATGGATATGTCTGGCGCGCCGCAGATCATGAACTCCGTGCAGGCCCAAGTAGCGGTGATGAATAACGGCCCACGGAAAGGCGGCATCGGAAGCTATCTAGATGTCGCAAAAAACGCTACTGGACTCGAAGATTTGTGGCAGCTCCACTTGTCGTTCATGACTGAGAAGGAACGCAACACGGAAGAACCGTTCATCGCCAACCTCAAGGAAGAAGCCGACTGCGACGGTCACTATCTGAAAGCAACCGTGGACTCCAGCGGCAAGTACACCCTCACCAACACCCGTAACAATTTCAGAAAGACCTATACCTCAAAGTAAGGGTAGCAATGCGTTCTGCCTGGCATTGGCTGCCACTGCCATTGTGTTTCTGTGATTTCACACGTCAGCTAACGCGTTTGCCCGGTAGCAGGAGCTTTGCCGTCAGGGACGAGAAGACGGATGGTACCGTCGCGCTTGTTCAGCAGCAGAAGCTGGTTGTCAGGTCCGTAACCGAATCGCAGATCGGCACGAGTTGCAGCCGTCTTACCCTGTTGAACGTTCTTCGCCTGAATCAATTGAAGCAGGGTTCTTGTTTCGCCATTGTGGTTGAAGAGAATGCGGCGAATCGCATCCTGTCCGCCCTTGGGAAGATTATCGGCGTGGACATAGAAGACCTCACCGCTCGGGTTATCGCCGAAGATCAGCAGGTTTGCGAGCTGCGGAATTGCCTTTGCGCGGTATGCGTAAACGCCAGTCGCGGCCGAACTGGGCTGGAGTATTGGATCCAATTGTCCATACTCAACAATGGGATAAGTAACCTTCGGATCGCCGCGCTGATTGGCAAGGCTGACTGCCTCGCGGCTGATATATGCGAAGCTGCCTTCCCAGTCATTCCATCCAAGATTCGCGCCAGGCGTGATCAGGCTGATTTCTTCCACGATGTTCTGCCCAATGTCGGCCAGGAACATATTGCCGT
>JBFXAV010000097.1:0-7664 GCA_050183935.1 Candidatus Korobacteraceae bacterium
GCTGGCGGCGGTGCGTTTATCGGATGGCGTGGAACTATGGTCGCGATGGATTGATCCCCTGCCATCCATGAAGAACCATCCCGGAATTAGCGCCGCAGCGTCGCTGATCCCTGGCGCGGTCTTCACCTCCGGTCTTGACGGCATGGTTCGCGCTTTCTCGACGTTCAATGGAAAACCGATTTGGGAGTACGACACGACTCAACCGGTCCAAACCGTGAACGGAGTAGAAGCAAAAGGAGGCTCAATTGGCTCAGCCGGGGTGTCCATTGTCAATGGCATGGCATTTGTGACCTCCGGCTACATCGGATTCCAAAGCGGCCAGCCCGGAAATCTTCTGCTGGCGTTTGGTCCGCCGGAGGACTAGTACCTGCGCAGCAAGCGTGCAGGTAACTTTTAGGCAATCGGCCGGAGCTGGCGTGCAGAACGCTAGTTCCGGCCGATGCTTTTGCCTTCGTTGTTTTGCTCTGTTTTGATTTCCTTGGCTTTTGCAAACAAGGTACGGCGACTTTGTACCGTTCTGTCCAGCGATGCACACAAGAAATTCAGGCTGTGTCTTGCTCGTAGCGAGTATGATTTTGTCGCCAACAGACACTCGTTGTCTTCCGGAGACCCCATGCTTTCACGCCGTGACCTGATCAAGACTGCTGCCTGCGCCGGCGCTGCCGCTGCGGTTGCACGCCTGCGACCTGCATTCGCTGTTGCTTCGCAGCCATCCACTGCGGTGAACTTCAATGTACCTGCCGGGGCATGCGACACGCATGTTCATGTGTTTGCGGACACGCAAAAATATCCCTTCGCGGCTACGCGAGGTTACACCCCAGAACCGGCTTCTGTGGAAGAGCTGCGCGCTTTGCACAAGGCGCTGCACATGGATCGCGTGATAGTCGTGCAGGCCAGTGTGTACGGCACGGATAACTCCTGCACACTAGACGCGATCCGGCAGATTGGCCGGGGAGCGCGCGGGGTTGCGGTCATCGACGAAACAACGCCTGAGTCCGTATTAGACGAGATGCACCGTGTTGGCATTCGCGGGCTGCGAATCAATCTCGCCGTCATGCGCTCCGACCCGGAAATGGCCCGCAACCGCTTTAAGCTGGCTGCCGAGCGGGCGCAACGCCGCAAGTGGCATATTCAACTCAACCTGCCGCTGGCACTCACTGAGGCAGTCAAAGATCAGATCTCGGCTTCTCCTGTGCCGATTGTGTTCGATCACTTCGCCGGAGCACAGGCTGCGCAGGGACTTGATCAGCCCGGCTTCCCCGTCGTGATGAATCTGGTGCGTGCCGGCAAGGCATACATCAAGATTTCCGCGGCATACAGCGCCTCGAAGCAACCGCCCGCTTATACGGACGCTGGCGTTCTCGCCAAGGCTCTCATCGCCGCCAATCCGCAAAGAATCCTGTGGGGCACGAATTGGCCTCATCCTTATTCCTCGCCACCTCCGGGGGGAAAGTTCACGGATGTTTCACCGCTTCAAAAAGTGGACGATGGCAACATGCTCAACCAGTTCGGAGCCTGGGTCACCTCTGCGGAGCAGCGCAAACTCATCCTGACCGATAACCCGGCACGTTTGTACGAGTTCTGACCGCCAACTGCTCTGCGGATGGATGCGGGCACGGACGATAGTGTTTGTGCCCGCGCGCGCCGCAAACTCCTCCGGCCGAAACCGACAAACTGCACCACATACTGACGATTGATGTACTGAACTGAGGGAGCAAGAAATCATGCAGTTTCCTGGACGTTTCCAGAATCGCGCAGCCGTCATCACCGGAGGAGCCGCCGGCATTGGACTCGACGTGGCGGCGCGAATCGTTGCCGAAGGCGGGAGGGTCTGCCTTTGGGACATGAACGAAACTACCCTGGCGGCGGCTTCAACGCTGGTCGGCGCTTCGCATCAGGAAGTTCTCGACATTGCCGACCCCGAGCAAGTGGCGCGAGCCACGGAGAAGACGGCCGTGGCCATGGGGAAGATCGACATTCTGATCGCCAGCGCCGGCATCACCGGCCCGAACACCACGCTGTGGGAGTACCCGATTGACGCATGGCGCAGGGTTCTCGATGTCAACCTGAATGGGCTGTTTTACTGCAATCGCGCCATCGTGCCACACATGCAGCGCAACGGCTATGGGCGCATCGTCAACATCGCCTCGATTGCAGGCAAGGAGGGAAACCCTAACGCCTCCGCCTACAGTTCCTCCAAGGGTGGCGTGATTGCTCTAACGAAATCGCTCGGCAAGGAACTCGCCAAAACCGAGATTCGCGTCAACTGCGTCACACCGGCGGCGGTACGCACTCCCATTTTCGAGCAGATGAGCGCCAGCCATATCGAGTACATGTTGTCCAAAATTCCTATTGGGCGCTTCGGACTGCTCGAAGAAGTGACTTCCCTTGTCTGCTGGCTGGCGAGCGAGGAGTGCTCGTTTAGCACCGGATCGATTTTTGACGTCTCTGGCGGCCGCGCTACGTATTAGGCAGATGTCCCAAGTGCTCGAAGAATTTCGTCGCACGTCAGGCGGTCAGCAATTTCGCGCAGTGCATAGTTGGTGGCCGCGTTCTGCCATTCGTCGTCAATGGTCGAGGTACCATCCGTGGCCAGCACGATCTCATAACCCGCATCAGCTCCGTGACGAGCCGTGTGCTCAACGGAAAAATTGGTCCATGAGCCGGTGATCACCAGCGTCTCAATACCACGGCCTTGCAGGATGGGGTCGAGGCGGGTTCCGTAAAACGCGTTCATGCGCATTTTTTCCACCAGGAAGTCTCCTGGCTTCGGCTCCAGGCCCGGCACGGGCGCGGCGCCGCGCGTCCCGCGCACCAGCGCGTTGTTTGAAAGCACTCCACGGTACAGGGGAGCATTTTGCTTCAGGCCTGGTGCTCCCGGCTCCACGATGTAGTGCACGTGGACTACTGTGCCACCGGCGCTCCGCATAGCGTCGGCAAGGCGCTTTACGTTGGCGACCAGCTTCTGCTTATCGGCATGAGCAGGCGCGCCGGAGGAAGCAAACGCTCCATCGGCAGCGATGACGTCGTTCTGCAATTCGAGTATGAGCAAGGCTGTTTTGTTTGCATTGAGCTTTCGATCGGGCACTATGCTCTCCTAAGCCATTTTCATGTAAGCGACGGGATTGCCGCGTACCTTCATGCGCACGCGATACAGCGACGTGGAACATGCGCAGTAAAGCTCATTCCACTCGCGGCCTCCCCAGTTCAGGTTTCCCGCGATCTCCGGCATAAGGATCACGCCCAGGTGCTGGCCTTGGGGACTAAGCACCCAGATGCCGCGCGGGCCGGTGACGTAGATGTTCCCATGTTCGTCACACTTCATGCCATCCACCACACCTTCTTCGTAGTCACCGCTCCCGATGTTCTCGGCAAAGATGCGGCTGTTGCCCAGCGATCCGTCCGCGGCAACATCAAAGGCCCTGATGTGGGCACGGGTAGTGTCGTTTACGTAAAGAATTTTCTCATCCGGCGAGAAGCACAGGCCGTTGGGCTGACTGAAGTCGTTGGCTTCAAGATGCAGCGCTCCATCCAGCGACACTCGATAGACGCCCTGAAAATCCAGCGCCTGTTTACGCTCGATACCGAAGACCGGCATGCGTCCGTAGGTGGGATCGCTGAAGTACGCCGTGCCATCGGAGCGCAACACAACGTCATTGGGACTGTTGAGTTCCCTGCCCTGCCAGTGTGAGGCAAGTGTCCTGCGCTCCCCGGAAGGCGACTCCCACACCAGCGAACTGGTGGCGTGCTCACAGACGTATAGGTTGCCTCCGCCGTCGTAGGTCATGCCGTTGCACTTGTTGCTCGGGTTCCGTACCTCAGTGACTCCCTCCTTCGGGCTCCAGCGCCGGCGCACGTCGCCAGGCATATCGCTGAAGTAGAGACACTGCTCCTTCGGATTCCAGATGGGCCCTTCGCTAAACTGGAAACCCGTGCAGAGCTGCTCTATGGACACGTTCTTATCAACCAGACTCAACAAACTGCTGTGATTCACCTCAACTGATTCCGGCACTTCGGGCATCCGGCAATGCTCCTTGGAAAGACTATTCGGGCTTCGATCGCACTATAAACTTCAATACGCGAAGCAAAACTGCAATAGACCCCGAAACTTACTAGCCGGGGACTTCGACTGTCAACCTTCCGCTTTCTAGCGCTTGGGAGTTCTGATAATGTCAGCAACGCGAAAAATCCTCCCCGGTTTCCAAGCCCGAGGTTGAAGGAGAACGAAGATGAAAATCACACGACGGCGGTTCTTCGCGGCAGGAGGACTCTCCGCCGCAGTCCTCACTTCGACCGACAGCGCGGAAGCGCAACGGCAACGTCCGCAGACTCCGCAACCTGGACGCGCTGCCTATTGGGCGCCCGGTCCAGACTTGAAGGCTCCACGCCGCGAGATCAAGCCGGGGGCCACGCGCGTGCGGCTGGCCGCCCGAGGATTGAACTGGCCTCCACGGGAAAACGCCGGGGCGAACGCTCCCCGTGACCTCGAGTCTGCCTTGAAGATGTTGCGCGACCAGGGCCTTAGCGCCTTTGTCACTCGCGCCGCCCAGTGGGAGAACGCCAGCGAGGCCACCATCAGCGAACTCCGCGCTGCCCTGAAGCAGTACGACATGGAGATATTTGAGGTTGGCGGCTACCGCAACATCCTTCACCCGGATGCGTCCGCCCGGCAGGAAAATTTGAAGTTTCTCGCCAAGTCCCTGGAAACATGCGAACGCATCGGCTGCCGGCAGGTGGGCACCATTACCGGAAGCCGCAATCCGGAAGGAAACCAGTGGGGCGACAATTATGCCGTTCACGAGGATAACTGGACGCTGGAAACCTGGAAGATGGCGGTCAATGGCATTAAGCAGGTCCTGAAAGATACCGCCGGGCTTAAAGCAGTCATCGGTATGGAGGCGCAGGTTACCACCAATCTGGACGGTCCCATTGCACACAAGAACTTCATAGAGGACGTGGGCGACCCGCGCTGCAAGGTAAATCTAGATCCCACCAACATGATTCATCTCTACAACCACTTCCACACGACCGAAGTGCTGAACCAGTGCTTCGACCTGCTGGGCGAAGACATCATGGGTTGTCACGCCAAGGATACCTATGTACTGCCGCACTCGCAGACCGTTCACGTGCAGGAAGTCTGCCCCGGACGCGGACGCATGGACTATGAAACCTACATTCTGCGGCTCAGCAACATGAAGTGGCCACGCGCCCTGCTGGCCGAGCACTTCCCTGCCGAGCAAAATCCAGAGGCTTACGCTTATATGCGAAAAGTTGCTGCAAAGGTCGGGGTGAAGATCGACATGCCTCCGGGGAATGCTTAGCGTGCGTGGAATTGCTATGAGGATCAGGCCACTCGTAATTACATGGGGCGCGCTGCTTGCGCTTTGCTTCGCCGCGCCAGTTGTGGCGCAGCAAGCATCTCCGCTGGAAATGGGTGAGCAGCTCTTTGGAACAGTCTGCGCAGGATGTCATGGCACGGGAGCCAATGGAGGAGAGCGCGGCCCTTCGCTTGTGAACAGCCGCTCGGTGCGTGGTCGTTCCGAGGCACAGCTCCAGCAGTTGATTCGCGAGGGTACCTCGGGAGGGATGCCTCCATTTGCTCTGCCGCAAGAGCAGTTGCAGGCGCTGGCGCAGTGGATTCGTTCGCTGAACGTCTCGGCATTTGAAGTGAAGCCAGCGGGGGATGTGGCCGCGGGAGAGCAGTTTTTCTTCGGCAAGGGCCAGTGCAGTTCCTGCCACATGATCGCGGGTCGCGGCGGCTCAAACGGTCCTGATCTCTCCGACGTTGGACGGCAGCTTGCACTGCGCGACTTGCAGCTTGCGCTCGACAATCCAACGCTCCATGCGGGAAGCCGAACGGCCAGCAATTGCCCAAGCTGGGCATGGTGTCCGCAAAGTTCGTGGTCTGTGGCGAACGTGCGGCTGCGTAACGGGAGCACATTGCGCGGCTTTTTGCGCGGACAGGGAAAGCATGATCTGCAACTGCAAACCTCCGACGGACGGCTCCAACTGCTGAAAGAGAGTGAATATCTGGACGTCACACGCGAGCCGGGTTCCTCTATGCCTCCCCTGAAGGCCTCGGCCCTGGAACGCCGCGATCTGGTGGCGTACCTCAGCGCGCGCGGGGGCATTACCGAGGGGCCGCTTGCAAAAGAGTGGAGCCCGCTGCCTGCGGGAGCTTTCGAGCGCATCCTTCAGCCCAAGGGCGAGTGGCCGACTTACCACGGAGACATGAGCGGCAACCGCCACAGCCCGCTCAACCAGATCAACACGCAGAACATCGGGAACCTTCGCCTGCAGTGGAGCTACTTCGTGCCCGCTACCGGATTGCAAACGACCCCGGTAGTCATTGACGGAGTGATGTACGTTTCTTCTCCGAACCGGGTGGCAGCGCTCGACTCACGGTCGGGCCGGGAGATATGGAGCTTCCAGTATCGCGATCCCGCTGCTTCCGGACCGCCACCAGCCATCACAATTGCCAGCCTCGGAGGAGGTGGCAGCGTTCATCGCGGCGTGGCCGTGCTTGGCAACCGCGTGTTCTTTACCTCCGCGAATGCGCATCTGCTCTGCCTGAACCGGCTCACCGGCGGCCTGATGTGGGATGTTCCCATGCACCGCGGACCGGGCCGCTCCAGCGGTCCCGTGGCCCCGCTGGTTGTGGGTGACTTGGTGATCGCGGGAATGTCCGGAGGAGACTCACCTCTGCTGGGCTTCGTAGCGGCATTCAAGGCAACCACGGGCGAAGAAGTTTGGCGCTTCAACCCCATTCCAAAACCCGGAGAGCGCGGTTCGGAAACATGGGGTGGCTCCGCCATTGCAAATGGCGGAGGAGCGACATGGCTCACCGGCTCTTACGATGTCGAGTCAGGCGTGCTCTATTGGGCCACGGGCCAGCCGTATCCTCCCACGGAAGGCGCGCAGCGCGAGGGCGATAACCTTTACACCAACTGTGTGGTGGCGCTCGATCCCAAAACCGGAAAGATGCTCTGGTACTACCAGTTCACGCCGCACGACCTGCACGACTGGGATGCCAATGAGCCTCTGCTCCTGGTGAACGCTCGTTATCAGGGCAGAGATCGCAAGCTGATGTTGCAGGCGAACCGCAATGGATTCTTCTACGTGCTCGACCGGACCAATGGCGAGTTGCTGCTGGGCCAGCCCTTCGTCAAAAAGATGACGTGGGCGAGCGGCATTGGTAAAGATGGCCGTCCACAACTTCTCGAAGGCAACGATCCTACGAGAGAGGGCAGCAAGTCGTGCCCAGCGGTACGTGGCGCTACCAACTGGTACTCCACGGCGTTTCATCCTGGCACACGGCTTTTCTACGTGATGGCAGTGGAGGACTGCACCATCTACCGGCAAGGCCAGGGAGGTATGTATGTGCCCTACCGCGATCCCAGTGATCCTCCCAGTCGTCATCTTCGCGCCCTGGACATTGAGACTGGAAAAATCGTGTGGGAAATCCCCCAGGTGGGTCCGCCGGAGTTTAACTACTCCGGAGTTCTGACCACGGCAGGCAATCTTCTTTTCTACGGAGAAACCGGAGGCAGCTTCGCCGCAGTGGACGCCAAAAGCGGCAAACCGCTATGGCACGTCGAAACCAATCAGCTGTGGCGCGCCTCGCCCATGACCTACATGGTGAATGGAAAGCAATATGTCGCGAT
>JBFXAV010000098.1:0-7649 GCA_050183935.1 Candidatus Korobacteraceae bacterium
TATTGAGAAGCTGACGCCGGTGCTGCGGGAGCTGGCGCCGGAGTTTTTCTCGCGTGCTCCATCGGATGAAGAACAGGCCACAGGACTGGCTCACAGCGAGTCGCTGCTGGCAGCCCGCATTCCGGCATTTCGTTCTGTCCCGGTGGCGTCCCATGCGGAGGCTTTGCCCTCTGAGGTGCGCAACGAGTTGAAAGCGGTCGAGACGGAGATCAAGTATGCAGGCTATCTCGATCAGCAGTCCAAGTCGATTGAACGGCTGAAGAAAGCGGAGCAGCGCGCGATTCCCGAGTGGTTTGACTACACAGCGGTAAGCGGGCTTTCACGGGAGATGCGGGAGAAGCTCACACACGTGGCTCCACGCACGCTGGGACAGGCATCGAGCATTCCGGGAGTGACTCCGGCAGCGGTGTCTCTAATCAATGTGTTCCTGGAGATTCAATCGCGGCGCAGGCAGCAGGCGGCGACAGTTGACCTCTAGTACTCCGGAAATGCCAGTAAAACCCGAATTGTGGATTGGACTGGTGGAAGTGAAGCCCTTGTACAAAGAGGCCTACGGAGCGGCCGGGGCGTTCACAAACGTTATTACATGGGCTTGCGACCCGGGAGAATTCTTCAAAAAGGCCGAAACGATTGCTGCCACCTTGGACCTCTACGTAATCGGAGTCGAGGACGAGGAGCCACTAATCGAGAGGACAAAAAAGTTTACGCTATCTGAGGAACTCGAGGAAATGGCTCAGCGGGCCCAATCAAATCCGAATGCAATCCTTTATGGCACCTTCCACACCTATCCGTACAACGAGGCCTGAGTTCAAAACGGCTCAATGACCTGCCAGAATGCTCACCGCTCCGGCTGATACATATACCTTCCCTTGCGTTCTTCGGCCATGGCTTCCGCAATCTTCAGAAACGCACGTCCGGCGTGGGAAAGCTGCGCGTTGCGCCGGTACACGATACGCAGCTTCCGTTCCAGCTTGAGATCGCGTACAGCCACGCGAACCAGCTCTCCACGCTGGAGTTCGTCTTCCACGGCAAGCGCCGGGAGCAGCGCGACTCCGTTCCCTGAGATCACAAATTTCTTGATGGCCTCGATGGTAGGCAGCTCGGTATCCATGTTGAGCGAGGTGCGATACCGCCGGAAGGCTTCGATCACCTTGCCTCGGAAAGGCGATGCCACGTTGTGCGCGACAAAGGATTCCACTCCCAGGTCGCGCACGTTCACCTGTTTGGACGAAGCCAGGGGATGCCGCGGATAGACCACCAGTGCCAGCTCATCGCGATAGACCACGATGGAGCGGAGCAGAGGATCATCAGGGTTGTAGGAGATCACGCCGAGTTCCACGTTATGCTCCACAATGCCCTGGGGAATACGGCTGGCGAAGGAGCGATTAACGGTGGCCTTCACCTGCGGGTACAGGCGGCGGAAGTCGGCCAGCACCGGCAGCAAATAAAGAGTGGTGTATTCGTTGGCGGCGAGAGAAAGCCTGCCACTACGGACGTCGCGCAAATCGAGCAGGGCGGCGGCGGCTTCGGTTCGCAGGTTGAGCAGCTTCTGCGCGTACTCGTGCAGCACGCGGCCAGCATCGGTCAGGTTGCCGTCGCGGGAGGAGCGGTCGAACAGGGGCTCGCCCAGTTCGGTTTCCAGCTTACGGATTGCCTGGCTCACCGCCGGCTGGGTGCGGTAGAGCTTCTCGGCGGCGCGCGAGAAACTGCCCTCACGCGCTACGGCTACAAAGACTTCCAGCTGAAACAGGTCCAAGATTCCACCCCATTCGGGCGGGTTTGCCCGCAGCACTCCCAAAATTATGCCATAAGCGAATATAATGATCTCCCAAGAAATATAACTTTGGCTTGGGACTGCGGCTCCGGTATCTTTTAGGGTGCGTACCAGTCCGCTTGGCGCGGCCGCAGCCTGAAGGGGGACTCATGGAAAAAGCACGGATCACAATCTTCGACACCACGTTGCGCGATGGCGAACAGTCGCCGGGGTGCAGCATGAACTTTGAAGAGAAGCTCCGGCTGGCTGCGCAACTGGAGACCCTGGGTGTCGATGTGCTCGAAGCGGGTTTCCCCATCGCTTCCAAGGGAGACTTCGCGGCAGTGCAGGCAATCGCCCGGCAGATCCGCAAGCCCCGGGTGGCCGCGCTTTCACGCGCCACGCGCATGGACATTGATTGCGCCTGGGACGCCCTCCGCGAGGCCGAGCGCCCGTGCATTCATACATTCCTCGCGACCTCTGACATTCACCTGCAATACAAGCTGAAGACCACGCGCGAG
Organism: Candidatus Korobacteraceae bacterium; assembly: GCA_050183935.1. Taxonomy (GTDB): domain Bacteria; phylum Acidobacteriota; class Terriglobia; order Terriglobales; family Acidobacteriaceae; genus DASZRZ01. The sequence continues at coordinate 2,275 of JBFXAV010000098.1, forward strand.
CATGCGCTGGAACAGGCCATCGATTCGGTGCGACACGCGCGTAACTTATGCAATGACGTAGAGTTCTCCGCCGAGGACGCAACCCGCTCAGACCTCGACTTTCTTTGCCGAGTAGTCGAAGGCGTGGTAAAGGCCGGGGCCACCACGGTGAACCTGCCAGATACCGTAGGCTACTGCGTGCCGGCGGAGTACGCGCAGTTGATTCGTACCATCCGCGAGCGCGTGCCCGGCATGGACAAGGTTGTGATCTCAGTCCATTGCCATGATGATCTTGGAGTTGCCGTAGCCAACACATTGGCTGCGGTCGAAGCAGGCGCACGCCAGGTGGAATGCACCATCAACGGCATTGGAGAGCGCGCCGGCAATGCCGCGCTGGAAGAGGTTGTGGTGGCGATGAACGTCCGCGGCGACCGCCTGCCCTTTGCAACCGGTATTCGCGCGGACCAGCTTTATCCCATGAGCCAGGCGCTCTCGAGCGTTTTGCAATGCCCGGTGCAGCCCAACAAGGCCGTGGTAGGCGCGAACGCATTCGCGCACGAAGCGGGAATCCATCAGCACGGAGTGATGGCCAACCCGCTTTGCTACGAGATCATGACTCCGGAGTCCGTGGGTGTGCCCGCCAACAAGCTGGTGCTGGGCAAGCACTCAGGGCGACATGCCCTGGCTCGCCGCTATGCTGAGCTGGGACACGAACTTGGCGCCGAGGAATTGAACCAGGTCTACAAGCGCTTTACGGAGCTGGCCGACCGTAAGAAGAACATCTACGACCGCGACTTGATTGCCCTGTTGCAACGGACACCTGCCGGCGGAGAAGGTGACGGCACGTCCGAGCAGGCGGCACAGGCTTTCGGAGACTGAGCGGAGCCGCACTTCCACTGCGCGCACGCTGCTAGACTACTGCTAACGGCCGGCGCTGGTGAAAGCGCCCGGCACGCACGCGGAATCTACGGGTACAACCTCATGAAGCTCAAAATAACAGTCCTGCCCGGTGACGGCATTGGTCCGGAAGTAACCGAGCAGGCAGTGCGCGTGTTGCGCGCGCTGGCGGACTTGTGCGGCTACGACTTCCAGTTTCGTACGGAACTCCTCGGCGGCGCGGCTATTCGCGAAGCCGGTAACCCGTGTCCGCAGCGCACCCTGGATGCCTGCCTGAGTAGCGATGCCGTACTTCTGGGAGCCGTGGGTGCTCCCGAGTTTGACGCACTGCCTCCGGGGCAACGGCCCGAATCCGGACTGCTGGCATTGCGCCGCGCCCTGGGCGTCTATGCCAACCTGCGGCCTGCCGTTTGCCATGCGCCGATTGCGGAGTGCTCGCCTCTGCGGCCCGAGGTCGTGAAAGGCGCGGACATTTTGGTGCTGCGGGAACTGCTCGGCGGACTCTACTTCGGCGAGCCACGCGGCTTCGGCGACGCTCCCGACGGCTCCAAGATGGCGTACAACACCATGCGCTACTCCGAGGCTGAGGTGGAACGCATCGCGCGCATTGCTTTTCAGCAGGCGATGGCACGGCGGAAGAAAGTCACTTCAGTAGACAAGGCAAATGTGCTGGAAACTTCGCAACTCTGGCGGCGTGTTGCAACGCGGGTTGCCGCCGATTTTCCCGAGGTCAAGCTCGACCATATGTACGTGGACGCCTGCTCCATGCACCTGGTCATGAATCCCGGGCGCTTTGACGTGATCCTGACGGAGAACTTGTTTGGCGACATACTCTCCGATGAAGCGGCAGTTTTAAGTGGTTCGATGGGCATGCTGGCTTCGGCCAGCCTGGGAGACGGTGTAGGACTCTATGAGCCGGTACACGGTTCGGCTCCGGACATTGCCGGGAAAGGCATTGCCAACCCCCTGGGCACGATTGCTAGCGCGGCCATGCTGTTGCGCTTTGCCGGCAAGATGGAAGATGAAGCCCGTGATGTAGAGGCCGCAATCACGGAAGCGCTGGCGCGGGGGCACCGCACCGCAGACTTGACCGTTCCAGGTGGGCACTATTATGTGAGCAGCACTACGGAAATGGGCGATGCCGTGGAGCGCGCGCTAGCCGACCGCATGGACCGTCGTCATGCGTATCACGCGGTTTAGGGGGAGCAGTAACGCAGTTCGAGTCAATGCCCATGAATGGAAGCGACGTCATCCTGAGCGCAGCGAAGGATCTATGTATTTTGCTGCGGCTGTGCGGCGCCCCAAGGGAATGCATAGATTCTTCGCTGCGCTCAGGATGACATCTGAAAGAGTTATGGATTGGGGTATTTGCACGTCAACGCAGAACTCAAAGAGCTTTATGTCCAAGCCACGCACACTATTCGAGAAAATCTGGGACGACCACGTTGTCGCGCAAGAGCCGGGAAGCCCGGCACTGCTGTATATCGACCTGCATCTGATTCACGAGGTCACTACGCCGCAGGCGTTTGACGGGCTGCGCGCCTCCGGGCGCAAGGTACGGCGTCCTGACCTGACGGTGGGAACCGTGGACCACAATGTTCCCACGACCTTCCCACGCGTGGACATCAAAGACCCGATCGCGGCTGCACAAATTCAGGCGCTGCGGCGCAACTGTGTGGAATTTGGCGTTACGCTCTATGACATTGAGTCCGCCGAACAGGGCATTGTCCACGTCATTGGGCCCGACCTTGGCCTGACGCAGCCGGGCATGACGCTGGTCTGCGGTGACAGCCACACCTCCACGCACGGCGCACTGGGGGCGCTGGCGTTCGGCATTGGCACCTCCGAAGTCGAGCATGTTCTGGCCACCCAGTGCCTTCAGCAGCACAAGCCGAAGACCATGCAGATTCTAGTGAACGGCAAGCTGCCGGAGGGCGTCAGCGCCAAGGACGTGGCGCTCGGCATCATCGGACGCATCGGCACGGACGGCGGCACCGGCTACGTAATCGAATATGCCGGAGAAGCGGTGCGTTCGCTTTCCATGGCCGGACGGATGACGCTCTGCAACATGAGCATCGAATCTGGCGCGCGCGCAGGAATGATCGCTCCCGACGAAACGACGTTTGCCTATCTGAAGGGCAGGCGTTTTGCTCCCAGCGGAAAAGCGTGGGATACAGCTCTTGCTTACTGGCGCTCGTTGCCCAGCGATCCCGGCGCGAGCTTTGACCGCGTGGTCGAAATCGACGCTGCCAGCCTGGCTCCGTTCGTTACCTGGGGTACCAGCCCCGGCATGGTGGCAAAGGTTACGGAGCGTGTTCCCGATCCGGGCGCAGCCCGCAGTGAATCCGAAGGCAAGGCCTGGACCCGTGCACTGGAATACATGAATCTTAAGCCGGGAACCCCCCTGGAACAGATTGAGCTGGACCGCGTTTTTATTGGCTCCTGCACCAACTCTCGGCTGGAAGACCTGCGCGCCGCGGCGCGCGTGCTGCGCGGATACAAAGTGTCCCCGCGAGTTCGCGCCATGGCAGTTCCCGGATCGCAAGCGGTGAAGAAGCAGGCGGAAAGCGAAGGCCTGGACGAAGTTTTCCGCTCAGCGGGTTTCGAGTGGCGCGAAGCGGGATGCTCCATGTGCCTGGGAATGAACCCGGACATCCTCGCCGCAGGCGAGCGCTGTGCTTCCACCAGCAACCGCAACTTCGAGGGACGGCAGGGGCCGGGAGGCCGCACGCATCTCGTCAGCCCAATGATGGCCGCAGCCGCAGCCGTTGCTGGACATTTTGTGGATATTCGCAACTGGAAGTTTCAGGAGGAGATCGCCAGCGCGCAGCGCGGATAACAAGCCTATGCAGCCCTTCCAAGCTCACACCGGCATCGCGGCTCCCCTGGACCGCCCCAACGTTGACACCGACCAGATCATTCCGGCACGCTACCTGAAGCGCATTGAGCGCACGGGCTTCGGGCAGTTTCTTTTCTATGCGTGGCGTTTCGATTCTTCCGGCAAGCCGAATCCCGAATTCGTGTTAAATGAAAATCGCTATCAGGGAGCCAGCATTCTGATTGCCGGAGCAAACTTCGGCTGCGGCTCCTCGCGCGAGCACGCACCCTGGGCACTTGCCGACTACGGCTTCCGGGCTATCCTGGCGCCTTCGTTCGCGGACATCTTCTTCAACAACTGTTTCAAGAACGGCATGCTGCCGGTCACTCTGCCGGAAGCGGAGATCGCCGAGCTTCAGCGCCGTGCGCAGAGCACTCCGGGTTATAAACTCACCGTGGACCTGGAGTCCTGCACCGTGCGCGACGATCAGGGGTTTTCCGCCAGCTTTGCAGTGGACTCTTTCCGAAGGCACTGCTTGCTCAACGGACTGGATGACATCGGGCTCACGTTGCAACAGGAACTTAAGATTGCCGCGTTTGAACAGCGGCGGGCGCAGCGGGGCTGGTAGCTCCTTAGCGCGACTTCACCGCGTCCAGGCTCACCACCGGCTCGTTCCCAATGACTTCCGCTTCATGTTCCGCGTTGCACGGGACATGAATCCAGTCACCAGCTTGCAGCACTACCGACTCCTTTCCCATGCCGATACGAAAGCTACCGGAGAGCACAGCATCGATCTTGTCCATGCCATGAGTGTGCGGCGGAAAATATGTGCCCGGAGAGTACGTGTGGGCTGAGACGCGATACCCCAGCACCTCGAGCTTCTTCTGCATTGCAGACTCCGTAAGCTTGCCGTCGCGCTCCGAATTCCAGTGTTCGACTTTCATCAATGCAAGTGTACTGCGCGTGAAAACCCCATTTTGATGAAAACCCACATCTGCCAACATCAGCAGATGCGGGGCACCAGCGTGGGGCTTGGCACATTCTCGAGTACATTAGATAGAACGGGTTCTTCATGAAACAGCGTCTGCAACTTTTGGCGTGCGTGGCTGCATTCCTCTGTACTCTTCCCGCCCATGCCCAGTTCCAGCTTGGCGCGTACGTCGGCGCTGCTCGCACAGGAGATTCTTCCCTATTCGTCTTTCAGCCCAGGGTCACCTCGCTGGAGTTCCGGGGAGTGCAATATCGCGACCGCTCTTTTGAGTGGCCCCTTTATTACGGTGTTCGGGGCGCATACTTTCCTGGCGAGCGATTTGGGTTCGAGGCTGAATTCATCCACATGAAGGTGCATGCCGCGACCGAACGCACGGTTCAGGGTGGGGGAACTCTGAATGGCTCGACAATTCAGCACTCCGGGCCCCTCAGCGACTATGTTCAGCGCTTCTCGATCTCGCACGGACTAAATATGATTCTTGGTAACCTTGTGATCCGGCAGGAGTTCTTCCGTAACACCTATTCGCCGGGCTGGCTCATCGTTTCCGGGCGGGTGGGGCTGGGTGGAACCATCTCCCACGCTGAAACCGAGATATTTGGGGTTGTGGACCAGGGATACCAGAGCGGTGGCGGCGTGGTTCAGCTCGCCATCGGGCCTGAGATGCGCCTCTGGCGAAATCTCCACCTGCTG
>JBFXAV010000099.1:0-7580 GCA_050183935.1 Candidatus Korobacteraceae bacterium
GCACGCCCCTAATAGCAGAGGAAGGAGGTCGGCACAGACTGCGCTCTGGAAGATCAGTGAGGCACTCGTGCGCCTCTTGGCCCCCATCATGAGCTTTACCTCAGATGAGATATGGCAGCATCTGCCGACGATCACCACACGTCCGCAGAGCGTCCACCTGTCACTCTTTCCCAAGAGCACGGACCTGGTTGGTGACACCAGTGCCTCCAGCCTTGAGCAGTTGCGGCAGGAGTGGGGCAAGCTTATGGCCGTTCGCGACGAGGCGCTCAAGGGAATGGAAGTAGCGAAGCAGGAAAAGGTAATTGGTGACCGCGCAGAGGCCGCCGTGGTGATTACAGGCCCCGAGAGCGCTCTTGCGCTGCTCCAAGCCCATGATCTGCGAGCGCTGTTCATCGTTTCCGCAGTTCGCCTGGAACGAAATGGCTCAGGCAACGGCAGCGGTGGAATCCGGGTGACCGTTGAAAAGGCTCCGGGCACAAAGTGCGAACGCTGCTGGAACTACTCAGTTCACGTCGGCGATAACGCGGACTATCCCATGGTGTGCGAGCGTTGCAGTGTCGCCCTGACGGAAATTGAGGCCTGAAGTTGATGCCCGCAACCGGCGCTCCAATTCATGTCCACGCGGTGCGCCGCTATCACTTTCTGATCGCTCTGGCGGTGGTGCTGCTTGACCGCGGGACAAAATGGCTGGTGGCGGCACGCATGGAGCTGCACGACAGCATCAGCATCCTGCCGGGATTCTTCCGCCTGACCTACGTCCAGAATACGGGCGCAGCGTTCGGCTTGTTTTCCGAATCCAGCTCCGAATGGAAGACCGCCGTTTTGGTTGTGTTCTCTCTGGTGGCGCTTACCATCGTCGCCGTCATGCTCTGGAAGAGCAGCCACGCCCTGACCTCCACGGGAATCGGCCTGTCTCTGATTCTAGGCGGGGCGCTAGGAAACCTGTGGGACCGCGTGGTGCAAGGCCATGTGGTGGACTTCTTCGACTTCCACCTTGGCTCCTACCATTGGCCGGCGTTTAACATCGCGGACAGCGCCATTGTGGTTGGAGCGGGACTGATGGTGCTGGAGATTCTGCTTACCAAGACACCAGCGGAAGAAAAAGCGCGCTAGCCTATTCCCATTCAATGGTGCCGGGCGGCTTCGAAGTAATGTCGTACACAACGCGGTTGATGCCGCGCACTTCGTTCACCACGCGATTGGCGATGCGCTTGAGCACCTCCCACGGAAGCTCCGTCACGTCCGCTGTCATGCCGTCTTCGGGGTGAACGGAACGCACCGCGCAGGTGTAGGCATAGGTCCGCTGATCACCCATGACGCCCACCGACATCACCGGCAGCAACACCGCGAACGATTGCCAAATTTTGTTATAGAGTCCGGCACGCTTAATCTCGCTGACGACGATCTCGTCGGCTTCCTGCAGCAGCGCCACGCGCTCGGCCGTGACTTCTCCCAGGATGCGCACGGCCAGCCCCGGCCCCGGAAAAGGCTGGCGCTGGAGTATGTCTTCAGGCATGCCAAGGTCGCGGCCGATGCGGCGAACCTCGTCTTTGAACAAATCTTTGAGTGGCTCAATGAGCTTGAGCTTCATGTTTTCGGGCAAACCGCCAACGTTGTGGTGCGTTTTTATGGTCTGCGAGGGGCCGCGCACTGACCGCGACTCAATCACGTCCGGATAGAGAGTGCCCTGCACGAGAAACTCGGGCCCGCCGGCACCGCTCTGGTGCATTGCGACGATGCGAGCGGCCTCCTCGTCGAACACTTCGATAAATTCGTTCCCGATGATCTTGCGCTTGCGCTCGGGGTCGGTCACTCCCAGGAGCTTCGACAGGAAGCGCTCGCTGGCATCCACAGCGACCAGGTTTAATCCCAGCTTCTCGCGGAGGTTTTGCTGTACCTTTTCAAACTCGTTCTTCCGCAGCACACCATTGTTCACGAACACGCAGGTGAGGCGGTCGCCGATAGCCCGCGCGACCAGCACCGCGGCTACCGAGGAATCTACTCCTCCCGAGAGCGCACAGATTGCGTGGCCGTCACCGACAATGCGGCGAATATCAGCGACAGCGCCGTCGATAAACCGCTGCGGTGTCCAGGAGGCCTCTGCGCCGCAGATATCGAAGACAAAGTTGCGTAACACCTGAGTTCCGAGCGGGGTGTGGTGCACTTCGGGGTGAAACTGCACGGCGTAGTAGTTGCGCGCGGGATCCTCAATCGCAGCCACCGCGCTCGCTGAATTACCCACCAGACGAAACCCCTGCGGCAACTCCAGGGCTTCGTCTCCATGGGACATCCACACGGAAAGCTGGCGCGGCAATCCTTCAAACAACCGGGAGCCATTCACGAGCGTGACTTCAGCGTGGCCGTATTCGCGCTTCTCCGCGGCTCGCACCTTGCCCCCCAGCTTGTGCGTCATGAACTGCAATCCGTAGCAGATGCCGAGCACCGGCACGCCCAGGGAAAGCACACGCTCGTCCGCGGGTGGCGCGTCGGCGTCATACACCGAGCAGGGGCCACCGGAGAGGATCAGGCCAGCAGGCCTGTAACTTTGAATTTCATCGAGAGGAGCCGTGCAGGGCAACACGGCGGAAAAGACGTTCTGCTCACGGATGCGCCGCGCGATCAATTGCGTGTACTGGGATCCGAAGTCGAGAATGACGATTGATTGAGCTTCCACGGATTAGCTTCTCAGAAAAACTGGCGGTTGGCAAAAAGTGTATCAGTTGGGGGCCCAGACTAGATGCCTGCGCTCGACAGGCCTGATTCAGGGAACTCGGGCGAAAACCCGGAACCAGATGGAGTGCTTTGTGGAGTCCTTTCTGCAATCACAGTTTCCGGGGCTGGCTCCATGGAGAGCAGCAGTAAGGCAGCGTAGCGCACCATGCGCAGCCAGCTTTGAATGGCGGAGAACCCCAGCACTCCCAATACCAGCAACACGGCTCGGTACGCCTGCGAGGCTTCGGTGGTGGCGACCGCCAGCAAGGTGAGGACTCCAATGCAAATGGAGGCGAGAGATCGCAGTCCGCTGAGCCAGCCGGAGATGGAGAGGCAGTGGTCACGGCGGGCCTGGAACAGAGAGATGACATCACCGATGGCAGCCAAGGCGCTGCTCCGGTTGCGAATGATGAACAGCGGCGCGAGTTCCAGAAACCAATCAATGAACGACCACGCTAGGATCGTGAAGATCAGGAGAAAGAACCACAGAAGCATCGTGGCAAGCGGCGGCGCACTTTCCGCCGATGGCAGCGGAAACGAAAAAGCTACGCATCCCAGGAGCGCAACGATGGCAGCACCTGCCAGAACGACCCGAAGAAAGTGAATCCCCAGGAGCGACTCCCAGCGCGATGCGCTGCTGAAAACCGGAGGATGGACGGGGCTATAAAATCTGGGAATCCGGGCAACCAGTGCCCTCCAAATGGCGGCACGGCTGACGGAAGCAACCACGATCCAGAACGCCGCGACCAAAGGAAGAATCAGCAGGCTCACCTGGACCAACAGCGGGAGGGCCCGTGAGGTAAGAATGAGCAAAGTGAGTTCCTGGTACAGACGGGCGAGCGCCAGTTCTGGCGCACTGAGATCGATGGCATCCAAAATCTGATAGAGAGTGAAGACCAGCAGCGCACCTGCGGCGAGCAAACAGGCCCAACGCCAGGCGAGTTCGGCTAACGCCAGCGAAGGATTTTGCCAAACCAAACGAAATGCAGCACGGAGGTGGCTGGACATGCGCGGCTGCAAGCATAGTAGCAAAGAGCAGACAGCCACGCCTGTGTGCAGAACAACCAGAACAACCGTTTGTCAACTCTGCCTGGAGCCTTTAGCGGCGGCGAAGGTGCTCCAGCAGTTCGCCTCGGGTAAGCAGCGATTTGGCTTCCAGCAGTTCGATTAATGCCTCGACTTGAGGATGGAGGACAATGTTCGTGGCCTCGAAGTCCTCCGATCCTGTTTGCAACAAACTTTCTGCCGGCTGAGCAATGCCATGGGGATACGCGACCGGGGCCGGTTCCAGGGTGTCCAGAAATGCATTCAGAAGCCGCTCCGTTTCGGCGTCCATGGAGGCGAAGGCCACTCCGTTTCCCATGGCTGGGTGGAAGGTACGAATGGATCCTGAAAGCAAGATGTTGCCCTGAGGAGTCTCCAGCGTGATTTGAACGCGGGCGCCCATAGGAAACGGAGACATGGTTTCCATGTAGCCGCCATTTCTACTGATGTCCGTCACGCGGGCGGAGGTGGCATAGGGATGCCCAGACTGCCCCACCCTGGCGAGAACATCGCACTTATATCTGGGAGCACGGCGGCGTTCCTGTTCCGTCCATGCCTCCCGCCGGGAAGGCTCCACCGGGGAAGAACGCCCTGCCCCTGCGGAGACTCCTGCAGCGGGTGCATCGCCCTTTGCCAGCCTCGACTTTGCCAGGCTCGACCAGGGAACACGGCTTTCATCCATGCAGCGGATGCCTACCTGACCACGTTCTTCAGGGGAGTTTCCCATCCAGATGACACGGCATCGGGCTCTTTGCCCCTCGTAGGACACATCGACAATCGCATTCGCCAAAACCGGTTGTGACAGGGGCGAAAGCCGCGCTCCGACACGACTGATGTCAATTGTGGTCGCGGGCACGGAAAAGTGTTTCCCCCGGGAATCATCTCCTTCGATCTGGAGATGTAGCTGAACCGGAATTCGCCGGTCGAGCCGCGTTGACGACTGCACAGCGTCCATGGAGCCTCGGAAGTCAGGTGAAGCCACTTCGCTGGCCGAACGTTCCGCCACCTGGGGCGCAGCGCCAGCAGGGCTCAGGCTCGTGCTCATCAGCTTTGACAGTACCACCGCTCTGCCTTGGAGAGGCCCCGGCGCATGTTCCACTGCGCGCTACCTGCGGGCCAATTTGGGATGACTTACAGAATTGGGAAATTGCAAACAAGAAGTGACTGGGAGGACGTAATTGAAAAGCGGCGGACGCAGGAGCGCCCGCCGCGATGAGTTCGGCGAGAAAGCTACCGCGAGCGGCTGAGCCGGCGGAAGTACTCCGCTACTGCCTCGGCATAGCCGTCAGGAGTTTTCTCGGAGCCGGTAGCGCGCACGCCTTCACCCTGGCCATCGTTCAGCTTGCGGCGAAGCTGGAGTTCCATTTGCTCCAGCGCCGGAAGGAACTGGGCACGCACACGCTCGATCAGCTCTGGATTGCCCGGGAAACGAGAGGGATTGAGCCCTTCCATCTCGCGGATGAAGCCCTGAACGTCCCGGGCCAGCTCCGGGTCTTCAGCGCCGATAGAGCGGCGAAGCTGCGACAGATCACGCAGTCCCTCACGATAGGCCTGCTCGGCGGCGCGAGGATCATATCCTCCGCCCCACTGTGAACCTCCCGGCCCGAGGCGTTCCCCGGTGTTCCAAGCAGCACGGTCTCCACCGGACCATCCGCCACCCCAGGAACCGTTTGCCTGCTGGCCACCTTGGCCTTGTTGTCCGCCTTGGCCTTGTTGTCCGCCTTGGCCTTGTTGTCCGCCTTGGCCTTGTTGTCCGCCTTGGCCTTGTTGTCCGCCTTGGCCCTGCTGTCCCTGCTGGCCTTGCTGACCCGACTGACCTTGGCCAGATTGACCCTGTTGACCTTGCTGTCCCTGCTGGCCGCTTTGACCTTGCTGACCTGCTTGCCCCTGCTGGCCGGACTGGCCTTGCTGTTGGCCGTTGCCCCGCTGAAGCTGGCTCGTCTCCCAGCCCTGCTGACCCTGCCCCGGCTGCTGGCCTTGCTGACCACCCTGGCCCTGCCGCTGGCCGTTGCGGCCATTCTGGGTCATGCTCTCCATCTGGCGGCGAAGGCGTTCCACCTGGGCCAGAGCACGCTCCAACTCGTTGCTTTGGGCGTCGCCCTGCCGCATGGCCCGCTGGGCATCGCGTACTTGCTCGCGCAACCGCTCCAAGCCGTTTGTCACGACCTGCTCGCGCTGGGAAGCGTAGGAGCCGTATCCGCGCCGCACCCACTCGCTGCCGTCGCGAATGCGCATACCCACGGAGTCTTTTTGAAGGTCGCCAAGAGCCTCGCGCAGTTTAGAGGCAGCCGCACGCTGAGTGCTGGCCAAACCGCGAGCGGCTTCCTGCATGGCCCGCTCGAGTTGCTGATAGTCCTGCGCGATCCCTTCCTTGTCACGAACCAGTTCTTCAATCCGTTGGCGCGTGATGGTGTTGCGCTCCTGCGCCTGGGGACCGAAGGTGCTGTTCAGCTTGTCCACGTATTCGCTCTGCTGGTCGGCAAGGCGATCCGCGTTGCTGACGATGTTGTCGAGCGTATCCGTGGTCTGCTGCTGCCGCAGGCCGCGCAACGCATTGCTGGCTTCCGCGAGGCGCTCAGCCGCCTTGGAGGCTTCTCCCTGATCGCCGCGGGGATTTCCAGCAGCGTCCTGACCGGCGGCCCGGCGCATATCCCGAGTAGCCTGCTCCAGGTTGCGGATCGCCTGCTCCAGACGTGGGTCGGTACGGCCACGCGCATTCTGCGAATTCTGCTGCTGGCGGTCCTGTTGACCGTTCTGCTGACTGCTGCTCTGCTGGCCGCTTTCGCCGGACTGCGACGAGGAGCCCGACTGCCCCTGTTGTCCTGATTGCCCCTGCTGACCCTGCTGGTTGCCGCGCGCCAGCTCTTCCATGCGCCGCTGCAACTGCTCGGCTTCGCGGCGCAGATTTTCCTGCTCCCACCGCTGCTGGAAGCTCTGCTGATTGCGCTGCTGTTGCTGCGCAAGCTGCTGCTGGCGGCGGGCGAGCTGTTCCAGCTTCTGGAGTGCCTCGTCAACGTCGCGCGCGCGCTGATCACCAGAGGCCGCCTGCTGGCCGGTTTCGTACTGGTTCTTCTCGGTGTCGAGTTCCAGATCGAAAAGGTTTTCTAGGTCGCGGCCCGCGCCACCGCCTCCCCCTCCCCCGCCTCCACGGCTGCCGAAGGCAACCTGGATCTGGCGGAAGGTAGCTTCGGCGCGCAGCAGGTGCTGGAGCGCCTTCTGCTCGGAGGGCAAAGCATCCTTCCATGCCTTGGTCCCGAGCTTGCCGGAGGCTTCGCCCATGGCCTGCGCGGCGGCCTGCATGTCTTTGGTAAAGCTGTTGAACTCTTCGTTGGCGCCGGAAAGTTCACGGCGGCCCATGCGGGTGGCCAGCGACGTGGCCTGCTCGCCGAGCTTGGACTGCATCTCCGCCAGGAACTTCGCGGTTTCGTCGGCGGTCTTCCTGTCCGCCGTGCGTTCGCGAATCTGGTTCCAGGTGGCCGCGATGATCTCCTTCTGCCGCTCGGAAATACGATTTTGGTCTTCCCCGCCGCCTCCACCTCCGCCACCACCGGCGGACTGAGCCTGCGAATACTCGCGCTCAAAGGGCTGGGCCTCCACAAACATCATGTCTGTGTTGGAGGTGGCGCGGGCATCGCTGGCGCTGGCGTACATGGTCACGATGTCGCCGGGCACGAGCTTGAAATCTTCCAGATAGAGAACCGTGCTGCCGTCCGCCTGCTTGCTTCCCTTCTGCGAAAGCAGGCTCACAGTCTTTTCCTCTCCGGCGTTGACCGAGTAGTGCAGCTTCAGGTCGCGGAGACCGAAATCGTCGTCCGCTTCGACCT
>JBFXAV010000100.1:0-7579 GCA_050183935.1 Candidatus Korobacteraceae bacterium
AGTTCATCGTCTCCGGCGGAGTTCGCGTGTAGACAAACTGCTGCCAGTTCACGTATTCGTGGTTCGAGCCGGGAAGCCGCATCTCGCCGTTGAAGATGAAGTCCATATAAGGGTCGTCCGCCCGGAATTGCGCCAGAGTTTTACAGTTTCGCGTCCACGGCACGCGCGAAGCCACATAGTTTCCAATGCGCTCATCATGGAGTGCATGGGGGCACTCCAGCGAAAACGCGTGCTCCGGCCCTAGCTTCTCCCTCAATTCCTGCAGCGACTTCTCGATCTCGTACGCATTGTGCTGTTCGTCAATCGAAGAAAAATAAGGATGCGACACGCTATGGCTGGCGAATTCATGCCCTTGTGCCGCATAGCGCCGGAACTCCTCCCAGGAGACACCCTGGCGCGCGCTCCACGGCGGGCGGTTGTACTTCGCAGGAGGCTTGTGTTCCAGCAACTCATAGCTCTCGCCGCTCTGCCGAAGCTTCGCATAGACGGCATCGATCATGGGCAGGAGTTCCTCGAAGTTTCCTTGCGCGTAGGCGCGGCCTGCACGCTGCGCGTCGTAGTCCTTCAGGATTTCGAGATTCTGGACGTAAGCCAGGTAGCGCAGGATGGTCATGCGCTCCAGCACGTTTTCTCGCGTAGAGGGAATAGTTGCACTCTCGCGCAGGACTTCCGGGGGCTTGCGCCCGAGAAGAGTCGGCCAGTAGCGAGAGCCTTCGATCTCCCCGGTAATCACGAAGAACGTGCCATGAAGCCCCCGCTCATTCAGCAGCGGAACAGCGATGCGAAACTGGTTTTCCGTGGAATCATCGAACGTCAGCGTCACAGCAGCCTGTTTGCCGTCCTGCCACTTGGTGATCACCGTGCGCGGTTCCTGTGCGGCCAGCGGCACGGACGGCAATAAGCCCAGAATTAATGCTGCAACCAGCTTCACATTCCCTCCTAGTTGGCTCCCGACTCGAGCGTGGCAGTGGTCCCGTCTGGCGAAATGCGGTATTGAACATAGGTCTCCCCGTCGGTGCGATGCACCGGAAGCCACTGGTTACTCCCTCCCTGGCGCAGGCGCACCACCTTCCAATCGTTCGGAATCGTGGTTTTTGCCGTAAGCGGCAGGTTGTAGAGTTTGGGGTCCAAAGAGTGGCTCACGGAAACTTCAATGGCGTTCCCGTTGCGGCGGCTCGTGACTTTGCTGCTCATGCGTTCGCGGGCATACTTCGCGCCTTCCTGGATCGTCGCTACCCAGATGCGGTCCTCGCGCTGCTTGATGTAGTCGCAGTAAGCTCGCACTCGTTCCGTGGGTAATGCCTCCCAGCCGATGCCTTCAATACCCTGAATCACCAGCACCAGCCAAAGCCCGTGATCCACGCTCTTCTCCACCCAGCCAGTCATAGTTTCGAATGGAGTCTTTGACAGCGGGCCACGCTGCCACTGCACGTATGCGTTCTTAGCCGTTCCGGGATCGCGCTCATCTCCGCGCATGATTCCGTCCATGAAGTCGTCGAACACCCAGTTGCGTGCCAGAGGTACTCGGCCACGGACGTAAGGGATAAGCCGCGGATCGTGAATCCCGTTTGGGCACTCGATGGAGAAGGTATGCTCCGAACCAAGCTTCTCTCCAATTTCGCGGACGGAAGCTTCAATCTCATAGACATTGTTAGCTTCGTCCAGAGCGGACATATAAGGATGCGAGACCGTATGGCTGCCGAATTCGTGACCCTGGGCGGCGTAGCGGCGGAAGTCCTCCCAGGAAACACCTTCCCGCGTCAGGTATTTCGGCGCATTGTACTTCCCCGGAATCGGCGGCGAATCGGAGTGATAGGTCTGGCCGCTGGCACGGAGCTTCGCCAGCGCCGCATCTACCATCGGAAACAGTTCCGCATACTGTTCGCGCTCGTATGCCCGTCCCGCCCGCTGCGGGTTAAAGTCGGAGATGGCTGGGACCTCCTGTACCTGCCGCAAGTAGCGCAGCATGGTCGTGCGCTCCAGGACGTTGTCTTTGTTCGTCGCTATCTTTCCGCTCTCTCGGATGATGTCCATCACCGGACGCCCAATCAGCTTCGGGGAATAACGGGAATCGGGAATCTCTGCCGTAATGACAAAGAACGTCGCCTTCATACCACGTTCATTCAGCAGCGGCACGGCAATGCGGAAGTGATTCTCTGTGGAATCGTCAAAGGTCAGGGAAATGGCTGCTTGCTTGCCGTCCTGCCACTTCGTGATTTCGGTGCGGGGCTCCTGTGCCCACGACGATAGCGCCAGTACAAGGCACAACACAAAGCCTGTTGCTCTCCTCATGGTCCTTCCTTTGCGTGCGCCTTTCCGCGAGTATGCAGTTGCGGCGCGAAGTATATCAAGGCCCGGCGACATCTGGTTGACAGGCCTTCCACATGGATTCAGAGCACAAAATCGTGGTCGCCTGTGTCTCCAGCGCTTTTGCAATCAGCGCCAGAAGGGTGGTATACAGGCTGAAAGCGTGCATCGCCAACGGACCTACCGCTGGTGATGCATGGTAATGCCTCCTAGAGGATGGTCCGTTTGAAGCGTAGTACCCTGCTGGCAGTGCTAGTAGTTGTGGTCGTGGGCATTGCGGCAGTCATTTTGGTCCAGCAGCGCCGAACCTCCGACTCCAATTCCACGTCTGGACAAGCCGCGCTTTCCAAATCTCATCCCAGTGCCGGCTATGTGGACTCCTCCGTTTGCGCCGCGTGCCACGCGGAGATCGCTGAGACCTACCGCCTCACCGGTATGGGACGGTCTTTCTATCGTCCGACGGCCGACAATCTTGTTGAGGACTTTAAGAAGAACAACAGCTTCTATCACAAGCCTTCTGACCGCTACTACACGATGATTGCGCGAGACGGAAAAATTTTCCAGCGCCGCCACCAGCTCGGTTATGACGGCAAGGAGACCAACGTCATTGAGCAGCAGGTGGACTACATCATCGGCTCCAACAATCATGCCCGTACCTATCTGTACGGCACGCCCGACGGCAAGCTCATGGAGCTTCCCGTAAGCTGGTACAGCGAAAAAGGCGGCTATTGGGCGATGAGTCCTGGGTACGACCGCCCCATTCACATGGGCTTCCGCCGACTCATCGCGGAAGATTGCCTATCCTGCCACAACGGCTATCCAAGGCCGGAGGAAACACCGCAGACCTCGCAAGCCGCTATCCCCGGCCCGGATGCCACCGTCTTTGGCCGGTTGCCTGAGGGCATCGACTGCCAGCGATGCCACGGTCCCGGAGAGGCGCACGTCAACACCGTCTCCAGCGGTGGAACCATTGAGGAGATTCGCCGCACCATTACCAACCCAGCCCGTCTCGACCGCGAACGCCAGATGGAAACCTGCATGCAATGCCATCTGGAAACGACCAGCAGTCCCCTGCCTCACTCGGTGCGGCGTTACGAGCACCCGCCATTCAGCTATCGGCCAGGACAGCCACTGTCGGACTACTATCTGGAATTCGACCACGCACCTGGTTCGGGACGCGACGACAAGTTCGAGATTGCGCATCAGGCCTACCGGCTGCACAAATCCGCATGCTTCCAGCAGAGCCAGATGACGTGCATCACCTGTCACAACCCGCACGATATTCCGCGGGGACAGGAAGCGGTGAAGTTCTATACCGCCAAGTGCCAGAGCTGCCATGAAGCACCGCATCCTTCGGGAGCGCCGAAGACCACGGGCGCGCCCGCGAATGCCTCCTGCATGGATTGCCACATGCCTAAGCGCCGCGCGGAAGACGCCGTTCATGTGGTCATGACCGACCACTTCATCCAGCGCCGCCGGCCCGCGCGCGATCTGCTGGCGCCTCGTACCGAGTCCGAAAATTTTGAGAAAGGCAACTATCGCGGCGAGGTAGTCCTTTATCATCCTGAAAAGTTGCCGCCCTCACCTGAGGCCGACCTTTACCTTGCCGTGGCGCAGGTGCTGCAAGCCTCCAACATGAAGGAGGGGATTCCGCGCCTTGAGCAAGCCATCCAGAAGCACAAGCCCGCGTTGCCGGATTTCTACTTTGATTTGGCGCGCGCTTATTCCAAAGAAGGCAACATCGATGCCTCGATTCGCTGGAGCGAGGAGGCCCTGCGCCGCGATCCTAATCACCAGCCTTCGCTCAAGGAATTAGCGGCTTCGCTAAGTGCTTCGGGGAGTTACGCCCGCGCGGCGGAAACACTGGAGAAGCTGGCCACGCTCTCGCGCCCAGATGCCTTTGTCTTCACCGACCTTGGCAATGCCTACCTCCGCCAGGGATTGGTTGAGAAGGCAGAAACTGCATTAAAGCAGGCGCTCACGCTCGATCCCAATGTTCCACAGGCGAACAATCTGATGGGCCTTACTGCCATTCACAAGGGCGACACCGCTATTGCGGAGCAATCGTTCCGCGCCGCCATCCGTGTTCAGCCCGACCTGGCGGAGGCACACCACAACCTTGGAACGCTGCTCGCCGGACGCCGCGACTATGCCCAGGCCGAACACCACTTCGAGAAGGCTGTTGCCGCCGATCCGCTCTATGTAGATGCGTTGCAGAGCTACGGCATTGTTCTTTCCCTGCGCGGCTCGAATGACAAGGCTGTGCGCGCCTTGCAGCAAGCTGTACGGCTCGCGCCGGGACGTATGCAGACTTATCTCGATCTCGGCGATGTGCTGGCTGCCAGCGGGCGGGCGGGCCAGGCGCTGGACACCTACCGCCGCGCGGTGCAGATCAATCCCGCGTTCTACGAAGGGCACCTTGCCATGGGCAAGCTCCTGATGCAGCGGGGACGCAGCGCAGAAGCCCGTGTGGCACTCGAACGCGCCGCCCAGAGTCCAGACCCGGCAATTCGCCAGGAAGCCTTCTCTTCCATGCGCTGACGCGCTCGCCTTAAGCTTAGACCTACGTTTATTTTTCGCGATCCCTACATAGATCCGGAGAAGCTCAGTGACCTTCGCCGTTTACACGAGGTTATTGCCACCGACGAGGAAGCGCGCGTGGTATTGGAAACCAAAAGTAGTGGCGCGAGGCGTGAACAAAAAGCAACCCGCCACGCCTGAGCCTAAACTCCAGTCGTGGCGGGTCCGCTAGTACTTCTGCCCTGACTAGCTACCTCTGGTGGCCAGGAGCACGCCGCCCAGCATTACGACTACACCCGCAATGTTGATCGCGCTCACCGGCTGCACCGGAGAACCCAGCAGTCCAAAGTGCGACAGGAACAAGCCGCCGAGAATCTGCCCTCCAATCAACATGATCATCACTGTTCCTGCGCCCAACTGCGGAATCAACCACGCAATGCCGAACACCAGGCACGCACCCATCAGGCCCGCGGTCAGCAGCAGAGGATTCACATCGCGCAGGGGCCTCAGTGCGCCTTCGGTCCAGCCGGTCAAGCCGATCAGGACCGCGCCCAGCGCGCCAATGCACCAGAAGAGCGCATTGCCAACTCGAGGATTACCGATGGCTGCGCCCACCTTGCCGTTCATTGCCAGGTGAACCGCCAGAATCACGCCGAGGAACAGCGTAAGCGAATAGAGGACCGGTTTCATCATTTCTCCAATCGTGCAACCGCAATGTTTTTCGGACAAGCCGCACCCCGGCTGCCCGAAGGCACACTTCATGCGTCAGCATTTGCGTGTCGCATGTATTTATCAGGGAGCCCCCGGCGAGTCAAGTGACAGGCATTGCTGCGTACCGAAATATCACTCTGAGACTTGGTGTGGTCTGCGCATTTCTGACCTCTGCTGATTCGTTTCGCGCTTACACATCGAAAGGATTAGCCCAGCGGCCTAGGATCATCTTTCCGTTCAATTCGACAAACAATTGCAGTATCCTCTGCCCGATGGTTCTTCGAACTTCGCTCCAATGCATCTTGCTATGGGCGATGCTCGCGCTCCCTTCTTTTTTGTATCCGCAGGATGCGCTCGGCGTCACGGCGCACAGCCTTGAAGAAATGGTCGGCAAGGCGGAGCGCATCGTTCACGGAACGGTTGTAAACACCCGCGTGGAGCCTCATCCCAGGTTCCAGAATCTCACTACCCTGCTTGTCACCATCCGCGTCCGGGAGGCGCTCAAGGGTGAGCCCGGCGAGTTGCTGGAGTTCCGCCAATTCGTGTGGAACTTCACCAATCAGGCCAATGCAGCTGGATACAATAAGGGACAAGAACTGCTCATCCTCCTGAATCCTGTTTCCGCCTATGGCCTGACCAGCCCTGTTGGACTGCACTCCGGACTTTTTCGTATCGAGCAAGCCGGCCAGGAACCTGTAGCAACGAACGGCAACGCGAATGCGGGATTGTTTTCAACCTCACAACAAAGACCGGTTACAAGTGGAACTCAGCAAGTCACCAGTTCCGTTCAGACCACCACCGGAGGCGCGGTTCCGCTTACCGAACTGAAGCAAGCCATCCGGGCCCTGGCAGGCAACGAGAGCCCATGACCCGAATCGCACGGCTGCTTCTTGTCCTGGTTGCAGGGTATTCGACGGTGTGGGCCTCAGGCCCAATCATCGTCGGAGGGCCACAACTCGGTCGTGATGGCGAGCCCTTCCGCTGGAACCCTGCTGCAATGCCCATCCGTTACCGTGTGGATGCCGGTCCGATGAGCGCAACCCTGAACAACTCCGCCGGCAGGACGCTGGTGCAGCGAATGTTCCAGGTGTGGCAGAACGTGCCCACGGCAAGCATTTCCTACAACTACGACAGTCCAATCCTCGGGGCCAGTGGGATTCTGCCCGATGTTTCCACCGTGGAACAATTCAATGAAGTCATGGGAGCATGCGCGCGTGGCGAGCAGAGTCCCATCATCTTCGACGCCGACGGAAGCCTGATGCAGGCGCTCGGAATCGAAGGCGTGATCGGTTTCGCGCCGATCTGCAGTGTTGATTCCGCGCCGGATCGTGGGTACATCAAAACTGCAGCGGTGGTCATGAACGGCAAGTATGCGGATGGCAACCTCGCCAACAGCGAGGCTTCCGGCAATATTTTCGACGTGGCGATCACCCATGAACTGGGGCATTTCTCCGGCCTCGGCCATTCGCAGGTGAATGTCCAGTCGTTCCACCAGAAATCCTGTGCTGTTGACCTGCTAGCTGGCCTGCCGCTTATGTTCCCTATACCCGGATGCTCGCGCCCAACAGACGGTGGGGGGCTTCCTTTGCTCGCGGTAGACGATCTTGCTTCTCTGGCATCGCTCTATCCGAACGGCCAAACGCAGTCCGCCTATGGCACGTTGAGCGGCAGGGTCTTTTTCAGTGATGGAGTCTCCCAGGTACAGGGCGCCAATGTCGTCGCCAGACGTGTGGATGTCCCCTCAACCCCGGAAGATGAGTCCCTGCGGATCGCCGTGTCTTCTGTTTCTGGCTATCGGTTCACCGGGAACCCAGGGCAGCCCTTCAGCGGAACCAATGATGAGGGCGACCCCACGGGGTCGCGGAATGCAGACGATATCGGCTACTTCCGCATGCTGGTTCCAGCGGGAACCTACACACTTGAAGTGGAATCGATTGAAAGCACCTTCCGCGACGGATCAGGGGTCGGGCCCTTAAGTCCGCCCGTGCCAATTCCTGGGCTACCGGAGTTCTGGAACGAGGGGGAATCTGCATTTGACTAT
>JBFXAV010000101.1:0-7557 GCA_050183935.1 Candidatus Korobacteraceae bacterium
GCGACCTGTACTGCTCGCCGTTCTGCTTGCGGGTGGCTTCTATTACGTCACCACTCACAACCGAAGCCCCTTGCAGTCACCCGGATGGGTCGGCAACTCCGGGAACCTGGAACTCACGGAAGCCGCCGGTCCTGCCCAGCTTGACCCTGAGGAACTCATTAACGTTAATGTGTACAAGAAGGGTCTGCCTTCGGTGGTGAACATCAAGTCCACTACCGTCAGCTACGATTTCTTCTACGGAGCAGTTCCGCAGGAGGGCCAGGGTTCCGGCTTTGTACTCGATAAGGAAGGCCACGTTCTCACCAACTACCACGTGGTCGCCAATGCCCGCCAAGTTGAGGTGATGCTGTCGAATCAGAAGTCTTACCGTGCCCAAGTGATCGGTGGCGACGCCCGCCTCGACCTTGCGGTCTTGAAGATTGATGCCCCCAACCTCGCTGTAGCCACTCTGGGAGACTCCCGCGACTTGCAGGTGGGACAGAAAGTTTTCGCTATCGGCAATCCGTTTGGCCTGGAAGGAACCATGACGCGAGGAATTATCAGCTCCATCCGTCCCGTCGAACAACCCGGAGGAGGCCGCATCGACGAGGCCATCCAGACCGACGCCGCCATCAATCCCGGCAACTCCGGTGGGCCGCTGCTGAATTCACGGGGGGAAGTTATCGGTATCAACACCATGATCTTCAGCCCTGTGGGCCAGAGCGCTGGCATTGGCTTCGCCATACCGATCAACACCGCGAAGGCGGTGCTTAATGACCTGGTTAGCTACGGTCGTGTGCGGCGTCCGACGCTCGGGGTGGAGATTCTGCCCATCAGTCCGGAACTTGCCGAACAGATGAAACTGGCTGCGGACCATGGACTGCTGATCATGCGCGTCCTCCCGGGTGGTCCTGCAGAACGCGCCGGACTGCAAGGTGGGAGCCAGCGCGCTTATTTGGGCAACATGCCCATCCTCCTCGGTGGTGACCTCATTGTTGCGATCGACGGAGAGGACATTCTGGAGCCCTCTGACCTTCAGCACGTCATGAACCTGCGCAAAGCTGAGGATACCGTTACGGTTACCGTCTATCGCGGCCAGCGCCGCATGGACCTGCGCGTCACCCTGGGAGAAGTTCGCGGGCGAGCATAGTCTTTTCCCAAGGTCCGACAGTTGGGCGGGAAAACCGCCTTTTTAGGTAACTTCCGACCGCTGTACCTCCTAGTGGCCACTTTACGCCCACATGGCTCTCTGGCCTTGAACCACTTGCCGGACGACCTTCGTTATCCTGCGGGATTTACGAGGGTGCGCTAAGGTTTTTTCTGGGGATTCTTTTGCCGCAATCTGAGCCAGAATAGAAACACACCCCAACCCCGGCCCTAAGGTTGTTCCCGAATGCCTCTGAACTGGAAAGACCTGGAAGGCAGCATTATCGAAGGCAGGTTTTATTTGCGCCAGCATCTGGGTGGCGCACGCGCAGGTGCAGTATTTCTTGCTGATGAAGGCGAGGCCGGATCACCGAAGACCGCGATTAAACTGATCCCGGCTGAACAGGATAGCGAGTCTCAGCTCCGCCGCTTGCGTGCAGCGGAGCATCTCTCCCATCCTCACCTGCTCCGCCTGCTACATGTGGGAAGCTGCAGCCTGGGGGAAGGCTCCTTCTTCTACGTGGTCATGGAGCATGCGGAAGAGAACCTGGAACAACTTTTACCGCACCGCACGCTTACCGCAAACGAGGCCCAAGACCTCATTGAGCCCCTTCTGAACGTACTCGCTTACCTGCACGCTCAAGGACTCGTGCATGGCCATGTTCAACCGTCGAATATTCTGGCGATCGGAGATCGGGTCAAGCTTTCAAGTGACAGCCTCTACACCATGGGTGAGTCCGCAAAGCTTGACTTGCAGAGCATCTACACTCCTCCTGAAGCTGCTACCGGACCTCTGACAGCAGCAGCCGATGTATGGTCCCTGGGGATGACGCTGCTTGAATCGCTTCGCGGACGTCCGCAGTGGGACGCAGGCCGGCAGCAAGAGCCCGCGATTCCCGACTCCCTGCCCCTTCCGTTCCTGGACGTGGTACGCCATTGCCTTCGGCGGGAACCCAGCCAGCGTTGGACTCTGGAAGAGATTGCAGGACGGTTACGCCGAGAAACGGCGCCAACCCAGCCGACCGCTGGCGTAACGCGCAGCTTATCCCAAAGCCGCCGTTACACAGCGGCGGCGCTCGCTGCCCTGGCTATGGCGGCCACCCTGGGCGCATTCGCGTTCTATCGAAGTTCTATGCCGAAGCCGGTCTCTTCAGATTCTCTGGCCGCAATGCAGTCCAGCGAGACGGCTGGCGAGGAACCCAACAACAAAGAACTCGCCGCAGCTTCCGCAGAACCTGACAATGTGGAATCTCTCGTCCAGGAGCAGACGACTCCTGCGCCGCTTCCTCCAACCAAGCCCCTCAGCATGAGGGAAACAATTGGCAAGGAGAACTCCCTGCCAATTGCGGGTGAACAGGACTTGGTGGTGCATCGCGAAATGCCCAGGGCCTCCCGGCTAGCGCTGAACACTATCCAAGGCACGGTGCGAGTCGGCATCGTGGTAGAGGTCAATGCTTCCGGCGATGTCGCCGAGGCAAGGTTTGAGTCAGAGGGTCCGAGCAGGTACTTCGCCGACCGCGCTATGCAGGCGGCAAAGCTCTGGAAGTTTCGTCCGCAGGGAAATGGTCAGGGTGCACCAAGAGAATGGGATCTGCGATTCGAATTCAGGCGCAGTGGAACGACTGTCGTTCCGGTGCAAGCAGCTCCGTAGCCGATTCCCAATGCAAGCGGACCAGCAGATCAACCCACGCATCGCCAATTTGACACGCAAGCCAGCCTGACATAGGTTTAGTTCAGACTATGACTGCCGTTCGCTAACTCGCGAGTCCATGCCCCCGGAGCAGCAAGTCTCCTGCCCTGGGAGCGGCTCCATCGACTGGATTCGTTTTCGCGGTGGACCGAGTCTTGTGCCGACCGGGAATGCGCGGAGTCAATAACCCATGCAACTGTACTCTCTGGGCTGGAACGAGCAGCTCGCAGCATCCTTTTCCAAACTCGCAATCGAAGGCGCGATGCCTGCACGCGTTGCCGTGCAGCATTCCAGCATCTATCGCGTCTTCACAGAGGAAGGCGAGATGCTCGCGGAGCTTGCGGGCAAGCTGAAGCATGAATTGGACGAGGGAACCCTGCCCGTAGTCGGCGACTGGGTGGCAGTTTCGGTGCCAGCCAGTCCTGCTGACCAGCCTCCTTCAAGCGGGCGCCGGGCGACCATTCACCATGTGCTGCCTCGCCACAACCAGTTCTCCCGCAAGGCCGCAGGACGCGCCAACCGCGAACAGGTGCTGGCCGCCAACGTGGACACCGTCTTCATCGTCGCGGCCCTCGACCGTGACTACAACCTGCGCCGCATTGAGCGCTACCTGGCCATGGTGTCGAAGAGCGGAGCAGACGCGGTGGTGCTGCTCAACAAGGCCGATCTTTGTTCCAAAAGTCACAATTCTGAAAGTCGCGATACTGAAAGTTACGACTCAGGCAGCGATAGCGCGGAAGAATATGACGCGCCACCCAGCGTGATCGCCGCCCGCGTTGCCGAGCTCCAGGCGGTTGCGATTGGCATTCCGGTGCATACCATCAGCGCCAAAGGGGGCATTGGAATGGAACAACTGGGAGCCTATCTTCAGCCCGGTCGCACGGCTGTGCTTCTTGGATCCTCCGGCGTGGGCAAGTCCACCATTACGAACACCCTGCTGGGGGAGATGCGCATTCGCACCGCCGCTGTCCGCAGCTCTGACGATCGCGGCATGCATACCACCACCCGCCGCGAACTGATCCTCCTGCCTGGCGGAGGCTTGCTCATTGACACGCCTGGGCTGCGTGAGCTGCAACTGTGGGACGCTACCGAAGGGCTCGATGCCACGTTCGAAGACATCGAGGGACTTGCTGCCGGATGCCGCTTCCGCGACTGTGGCCACTCTTCCGAGCCAGGGTGCGCGGTTCAACAGGCTTTAGTAGAAGGAACCATTCCGCCGGAACGGCTCGAGAACTACCACCGTTTGCAGCGCGAACTCGCGGAGCTAGCCGCCCGCACCGATACACAGGCGGCACTCCAGCAAAAGCAGAAATCCAAAGCAATTCACAAGGCGCTGAGAAAGCACTACTCCCAGGGCCCCGGGGAATAGCCGCCCTCTTATCGCACTTCCAGCAGCTCTACATCGAAGATCAGGGTGGCGTTTGGCGGAATCACGCCTCCCGCTCCCTGGGAACCGTACCCGATCTCGGGCGGGATGCGCAGCTGCCGCTTTCCGCCGACCTTCATGCCGGCCACGCCTTCGTCCCAGCCCTTGATCACGCGCCCGGCTCCGAGCGGAAACGGAAACGGCTTGTTGCGGTCTACGGAGCTGTCAAACTTCTTCCCGTTCTCCAGCCATCCGGTGTAGTGAACAACTACGGTAACCCCGCGTTTGGCCTCCGCGCCCTCACCCACCTTGATGTCCCAATAGCGCAGCCCGGAGACCGTCATCACTCCCTTGCCTTCAACCTTGGTTGGACCGGAAGCTGGCGTCTGGGCGAAGGCCATGACCGCCGTTACCAGCGCCGCAAAAAATGGCAGAAAACCGCGTGAACTCATCGTGAATCTCTCCTCAATTTCAGTCAGAAGATTCTGTTTCAAATGCCCCTTGGCCGCACAGTACCACAGGAGACCGCGCCAGCCGAGACTCTATTTGACTCCCCCTGCTGCGCTGGGCTAGCCTCATGGTACTGTCGTCTCGTTACTGGCCGTGATTGTTCCCATTTAGAACCTGCCAGGCACTTCGGGGGAATTGAGCACTGGAATCCTCATGCTGAAGGCGATGTCCACTTTTTGTTTCGTGAAGCAGCGCCTGCACCCTGGGCTGCTCGACGGCCTGGCCCGCAACGGAGCCGAAGCCATTGAAATCTTTGCTGCACGTGGCCACTTCGATTATGCCAACCGCCGACAACATATAGTGGAGATTGCCGCCTGGTTTCGCGACTCCCGCATCCCGCTGCATTCGGTTCATTCGCCCCTGTACAGCGACTATGACTGGGGCCGCACTGGCGCTCCTCCCGTGAACATCGCCTCCCTGGAGAAGAAACAGCGCATCGAAGCCATGGACGAAATCAAGCGCGCGCTGGAGATCGCCGAGCAAATTCCCTATCGCTTCCTGGTGCAGCACCTTGGCTCTGGTGGTGAGGACTTTGACGACCGCAAGTTCGAGGCCGCAATGACCTGCGTTGAACACCTTCGGGCCTTCGCCAAACCTCTTGGCGTTACCGTGCTGCTGGAGAACATTCCTAACGAGCTTTCCACTCCGGAACGCATCATGGAATTTCTGAGCGTGACCCATTTCGATGATGTGGGAGTTTGCTTCGACCTGGGACATGCTCACATGATGAGTTCCGTCGCCGAGGCGTTCGCCATATTGAAGAACCAAATCCGCTCGACGCACGTGCACGATAATGCCCGCGACCGCGACGCCCACCTCTGGCCCGGTGAAGGCAGCATCGACTGGAGCGAGGCCGTCAGCCTGCTGCACTCCGCGCCGCATGTCCCCCCGGTACTGCTGGAGATTGAAGGCGAAGGCAAGGAGCACACGGAAGTGCTGAACGGCATGGCATCGGCCTATCGAAAGGTCGAGGAACTCGCACAGCCAACCTAGCCGCGTCCACCGGAATTTCCCATGGCAGCCGAAGACACACTCGCAGAAGTTCCCGAAACCCGCATCGCCGATGTGGGCCGCCACGAGAACCAGGAAGTCACGCTCAAGGGCTGGCTCTACAACCTGCGCGAGAGCGGCAAGTTGTTGTTTCCCATCTTTCGTGACGGTAGCGGCCTGATCCAGGGAGTCCTCGCAAAGAACGCCGTTCCTGCTGAAGTCTTCGACGCCGTTAAGGGCCTCACACAGGAATCGAGTGTGATCGTTCGCGGACGCGTCCGGGCCGACAAGCGCGCTCCTGGCGGTTACGAACTCGACGTCAGCCATGTGGACGTGGTGCATCGCGTCAGCGAGTCCGAGCCTTACCCGATTTCGCTCAAGGAACACGGCGTTGACTTCCTCATGGAGCACCGCCATCTCTGGATTCGTTCACCACGTCAGGCGGCCATTCTGCGGGTGCGCGCGGAAATCGTGAAGGCCGCCCGCGACTTCTTTGACGATCGCGGCTTCGTGCTCACCGATTCCCCGGTCCTGACTCCGGCAGCGTGCGAAGGCACCACCACGCTTTTTCCGGTGGATTACTTTGAGGAGCAGGCATTCCTTACGCAGTCCGGGCAGCTTTATATCGAGGCCACCGCCCTGGCGTTGGGCAAGGTGTACTCCTTCGGGCCAACATTCCGCGCAGAGAAGTCCAAGACCCGCCGCCACCTCACCGAGTTCTGGATGGTGGAGCCGGAAATTGCCTACGCCGGACTCGATGACCTGATGGCACTGGCCGAGGAATTCATCAGCTTTATTGTGCAGCGCGTGCTCGATCACCGCCGCCGTGAACTGGAGACCATTGGCCGTGACATTTCTCTTTTAGAAAAGATTCAAGCTCCGTTCCCGCGCATAACTTACGACGAGGCCGTGCAACGTCTCCAGCAAGGCCACGCTGAGGGAAAGCTGGAAACGCTTTTTGAATGGGGCGGAGACCTGGGATCTCCCGACGAGACCTTCCTCTCGCAGCAGTTTGACCGCCCGGTGATGATCCACCGCTATCCTGCGAAGGTAAAAGCCTTCTACATGGAGCCTGACCCGCAGCGCCCGGAACTTGCGCTTTGCGTGGACGTGCTCGCGCCTGAGGGCTACGGAGAAATCATTGGCGGCTCGCAGCGCATGTCTTCCTACGATCTGCTGGTGCAGCGTATTCGCGAGCATAATCTGCCGGAAGAAGCTTTTAAGTGGTACCTTGACCTGCGTAAGTTCGGCAGCGTTCCCCACGGAGGCTTTGGAATGGGTATTGAGCGCGCCGTCGCCTGGATTTGCGGGCTGGAGCACGTCCGCGAGACGATTCCCTTCCCGCGCATGCTACACCGGTTGTATCCGTAGTTGCGGTTGACGTAAGAACCTTGTGAATACGCCGCAGTGAAAGGAGTTCAGATGATCTCCTGCTTTAAAACTGTCGCTTGGATCACGCTTATGTTGGTTACTTCCTTGCCTGCTGTCGCTCAGCAAGTAATTCCTCTTTGGCCGGGCGTTGCGCCAGGCTCGGAAGGCTGGACTCGCAAGGAAGCTACCGCCATGACAGAGAAGGGCCCCATGGTGCGCAACATCGTTCAGCCCACCATTACTGCCTTTCTTCCTGAACGCACGAAAGCGAATGGGACGGCAATCGTGATTGCTCCCGGCGGCGCCTATCGCTACCTTGCCATTGAAGCTGAAGGCACCAAAGTCGCCGAGTGGCTGCGCGACCGTGGTGTGGCGGCATTTGTGCTCAAGTACCGAGTGGCCGAAATGCCCGCCACCGACGACGCCTTCCACCAGTTCCGTACCGCTTCGCGTGAGGGCCGTCCCACCGCCGGGCTAGTTCCCTCGGAGGACATGGCCAAAGTCC
>JBFXAV010000102.1:0-7551 GCA_050183935.1 Candidatus Korobacteraceae bacterium
AGGGTGGTGGCTTCATCGGCCCCGGCGCGCCAGGGGCGGTCGTAAGGAACGAGTCCGCCAAAAACTTTTCTTACCTGACCGGTCTTGGGGTCTTGCCGCTTGGGACGGCCATAGTCGATGGTGACTTTCTTCCCATCATCGAATGTCAATGAGACCTGCTCGTGAGGGCTCACACGGTTGCGCTGGGCCTGCGCTTGTTGCTGGGCCCACGTCAACAGGGCGAGGGCAAACATCAGAACGATTGCGGTACGGCGCATTGTTGTTTCCTCCCAATCGGTGTGGCGGGTCTTGCTGCAGATGGCTCCAGGCAGTTGGATGCCTGCGAGTTGCATGAAGCAACGAGAAGCACAGCCACCGAACCTCAATTATGAAGGCACAACCCCAGGGCTTACAATCGCTACATGTCGGTTTACGAGGAAAAGAAAGAAGAGCTGGAGCGATACGAGTTCATGATGGGTACGGCACGGGGGCGGATTGCCGTGACCATGGACCTGGTGACCGATGCCATGGCACTGGTAGGTCAGCACGGAGTCTATTGCCAGAGCCAGCGCTGGCCGGGACGGCCGGTGATGGATATCCAGCTCATCATGAAGCAGCTTGAAGATGCGAAGGAGCTAATGCGAAGCGTGATGGCGGAGCTGGGAAAGCAGAGAAGCTGAACCACGCAAAGAATATTTACAGGTTATAACTTTCGCGAACAATGCCTGGCCCCTCGACTCCGCTGCGCTCCGCTCGGGGTGACGAGTTTCCAACTTGAGTACTTCAATCTACCGTCGAAGGCAGTCTAGATCATGTACTTCCCCGCCTCAATCACGCGCTCGGCAATCTGCTGCTTGAGGGCAATGGTGTTGTAGGGGTCGTGCTTGAGCAGACGGCGCAAGATCGCCATTTGCGTACGCAGCATGTCTCCATCGGCGACGGCGGCGATGACTTTTCTGGCGGCGATTTCGATTCGCGGCATGGCTTCCGCAAGGTAAACCTGCGCCATGGCGGTGGATAGTGTCGCTGGGCCACTGGCCGAAGCGGCAAGCTTTTGCGCGCGCAGCACCGCGGATTCCGCGACAAAGACTTCGATCAAGATATCGGCCAATGCTCCCATGACCTCCTGCTGGTCGGCGATGGCCTGCATGTATTTTTGCGAGGCTGCGCCCGCGGCGAACAGGACGACTTTCTTTGCATTAGCGACGGTAGCTCGTTCGGTGGCCAGCGGTCCTTCGGCAAGCTCGCCCAGCGCCGGGCCAGCCAGGACTTCATCCATGACCTTCTGAATGGCTGGCATGAGTGGCAACTGTCCAGACATGGCTCGTTTGAGCAGCCAACTGGTGATGATGAGCCGGTTGATTTCGTTCGTGCCCTCAAAGATACGGTTCACGCGCGAGTCGCGGTAGGCACGCTCGGCAGGGTACTCCTCGACGAAGCCGTATCCGCCGAAGACTTGGACGGTGTGATCGACGGCGCGGTCGAGCATCTCCGATCCCCAGACTTTGGCAATGGAGCACTCAACGGCATACTCCTCAATGCTGCTGCGAATCTGTTTGGCGGCGTCGGTGCTGTTCTTGTCCACTTCAGCGAGGGCGGCATCCATCATGCCAACCGTGCGGTAAACGATGCTTTCGCCGGCGAATACGCCGATGGCGATGTCTGCCAGCATCTCGCGTACAAGCCCGAAGTCGGCAATGGTCTTGCCAAAAGCCTTTCGCTGTTTGGCATAGGAAATGGCATTGGTGAGCGAATAGCGCGCGGCGCCGACGCATCCTGCTCCCAGCTTGAAGCGGCCCACGTTAAGAATGTTGAAGGCGATTATGTGGCCTCGTCCTGCTTCTCCGAGAAGGTTTTCAGCAGGTACCCGGCAGTCGTTAAGGATCAATGGGCAGGTAGACGAGCCGCGGATGCCCATCTTGTGCTCTTCTGCACCGATGGAAAGACCAGGAGAGTTGCGGTCCACGATGAAGGCGGTGAACTTTTCGCCATCGATCTTGGCAAAAACGATGAAGACATCCGCAAAGCCGGCGTTGGTGATCCACATCTTCTCGCCGTTCAGGATGTAACCTTTGCCGTCGGGCGACAGTACGGCGCGAGTACGCGAGTTGAGTGCGTCCGACCCGGAGGTGCTTTCCGAAAGCGCGTAGGCGCCGACCCATTCGCCGGAAGCCAGTTTGGGAAGGTATTTCTGTTTTTGTTGTTCGGTCCCGAAGTAAACGATGGGCAGCGTACCGATGCCGACATGCCCACCGAAGCTGACGGAGAAACTGCCCTGCTTGGCAAGGCGGTCGGCGACGATTGCAGAGGAGACTTTGTCCATCTCCATACCACCGTAAACCTCAGGGACATCGACGGAGGAAAGACCCAGCTCACTCGCCTTGCGGATGAGCTGACGGGTGACGCTCCAGTCTTTTGCCTCGATACGCTCGCTGGCAGGCACGATTTCGTTCAACGCGAATTCTTCGGCTGTCTGGGCGACCTGGCGGTGTTCTTCTGTGAAGTCTTCCGGGGTGAAGACTTCTTCGGTCTGGCGGTCTTCAATCAGGAAACTACCGCCGGGAATTTTATTTGCGATCGCTGCCGTTTTTGTTGCCATATGCCTCCCAGAAGGGTTCACACGAAGGACACGATGGTTACACAAAGGTCACAAAGAGGAGAATTATCTCCCATGACAAACCGTTTGATGCCATCACGAAGGTGAACCACATTGAAGTTAATCAGCAGACCAAGACTCTTACCGCTTGGCCGCAAATAAGAAAGAACTTGGGCCTTATGCACGGGCGCAAGCGCATCCACACTCTTAACTTCCACGATTACACGGTCATCCACAAGCAAATCAAGACGATACCCTGCTTCAAGCTTAAAGCCTTCGTAAATGATCGGCACAGGGAGTTGCCTTTCTACCCTGCATCCTCGAGTCGTTAATTCTTGAGCTAGACAAGTCTCGTACGTGCTCTCCAACAGACCCGGTCCCAGCACCGTATGCACCTTCAAAGCGGCATCAATCACAATCTTGCTGACTTCATACGGCCTCTCGTTGCTTCGGCAACTGACACTGTTTTGTTCCTGTGTGCTCTTCGTGTTCCCTTGGTGTCCTTTGTGTGAACCGGTTAATCTAGGTTCTCGAAAATTCCTGCTGCTCCCATACCGCCGCCCACGCACATGGTTACCAAACCATAGCGGGCATTGCGGCGTTTGAGTTCGCGCAGCAATGTTGCCGTCAGTTTTGCTCCCGTGCAGCCCAAGGGGTGTCCGAGGGCGACGGCTCCCCCATTGGGGTTGATGCGGTCGGAGTCGAGGCCGCCTTCCTTGATCACGGCTAGAGCCTGGCAGGCAAAGGCTTCGTTGAGTTCGATCACGTCAATCTGCGAGAGATCCAGTCCGGCGATCTTCAGGGCTTTGGGAATGGCGTAGACCGGCCCCAGCCCCATCTCTTCCGGCTTATAGCCCGCGGTGGCGAAGGCCAGATAGCGCGCCAGCGGCTGGATGCCCAGCAACTTTGCCTTGTCGGCAGACATAACGACGGCAGCGGCGGCGCCATCGGACATCTGCGAGGAATTCCCAGCCGTTACGGTTCCTTTCGCGTGGAACGCAGGTTTGAGTTGCGCAAGGGCTTCCATGGAGGTGTCTGCGCGTGGCCCTTCATCGGTTTTGAAGACAATTTCCGTACGCTTGGGCTTGCTGCCGTTGGGAGTGGTAAAGGTTACGGGAACAGGAACAATCTCGTCTTCAAATTTTCCAGCGGCAATAGCTGCCAAAGCCTTTTGATGGGAACGCAGGGAGAACTCGTCCGCCTGCTCGCGGCTGATGCCGAAGCGATTGGCCAGGCGTTCGGCAGTGAGTCCCATGGAGAGATACACGTCGGGGTAGTTCTCGACCAGCCAGGGATTGGCGGAGAGCTTGTGGCCGCCCATGGGGATCATGGTCATGGATTCGAGTCCACCCGCGACAATTACATCTGCGCCTCCGGCCATGATGCGTTCCGCCGCCATGGCAATGGACTGGAGCCCCGAAGAGCAGAAGCGGTTGATTGTCATTGCGGAAGTTTCGACTGGTAGTCCGGCGCGCAGCGCGGCAATTCGAGCCACATTGTTGCCCTGCTCGGCCTCGGGCATGGCGCAGCCCATGATCACGTCTTCGATCTCGCGCATGTCGAGCTGCGGAATGCGGTCGAGCGCGCCCCGAATAGCGACAGCTCCAAGTTCGTCAGGGCGCGTGCTGCGTAGCGTGCCCTTGTAGGCCTTGCCGATGGGCGTACGGACGGATGAGGCGATTACGACTTCACGCATTTATACCTCTATAGTTCGTTTCGTTCTCGCTTGGTAAGGAAACAGCAGATTATTCGTAATCCACCGGTTTCCCTGCTATTACTCCCAACCGCACACGTTTCGCTTCGATTCTTCCCGTGAGGCCAAAACAGGGCCAAAGAGTCACCCTCACTACTCCTCCAAAATGATCTGTCGAAACATGCTCGGCCAAGAACCCGGCAATTACATTCTGTGAACTGAAATCCTCTAAACTCAAGTCAGTGATCTCTTCGAACGTGAACTCAACCACGGCAGGCTTGTCTCGATCCACAACGTAGACTCTGAGCAGCGATCGGCCGACTCTTGCCAGCGACAAGCTAACGATTTCGGCATCAGCAAAGTTCGGCCAACGTCCAAACCATTCCAATACGGTTTCTGCGCCGGGCAACTGGCCCCTCGCGTCCATTGGTTTTTGCCTTTCTTTACCTGTTTTACGGTGGAAGATCATTCGACTACTCGCTAATTCCTCAGCGTCTTCCCCGTCTTGAGCGTGTACTGAATCCGCTCCTGCGTCTTCTTCTCGCCACAGAGCGACAGAAATGCTTCGCGCTCCAAGTCCAGCAGATATTGTTCGCTTACTGGAGTTCCGGGGGAAACGTTACCTCCGCACAGAACCTCGGCGACTTTGTTGCCGATTTGAACCTCGTGCTCGCTGATGAATTCCCCCTGCCTCATTAGATGGATCTCCAGCTTTAAGGTCGCCAGAATGCTCTCGCCAGGGGCGGGAATATCCATTCGAGGAGTGGGGGGGCGGTAACCGCGAGCTAGCTCCAGCGCATGAGCCTTAGCGTCGGCCAGCACGCGTTCGCGGTTCATGGTGATGTGGTCGCGCTCGTCAAGGAACCCCAGGTTACGGGCTTCGGCCGCCGAAGTGGAAACCTTGCCCATGGCGATGGTTTCGAAGGCCTTCTTCATTCCCTCCATCAATTCCACGGACTCGCCGCGTCCATCTGGGCGGATGGCGGACGCAGTGTCTACGGCGCGCAGTGTCATCTCCTTGCATCCGCCACCAGCGGGGAGCAAGCCAACCCCGACCTCCACCAGGCCCATGTAGAGTTCGGCGTGGGGATGCCGGGCGGCGGCATGCAGGGAGACCTCGCAACCTCCGCCGAGCGTCATGCCAAACGGGGCCGCGACGACGGGCTTGGAGGAAAACTTAATTGCCTGGGTCATGGTCTGGAAACCACGGATCATGAGATCAACGTCATCCCACTCTTCCTCCTGAATGGAGAGCAGCAGCAGCATGATGTTGGCGCCAGCGGAAAAGTGCTGGGCGTCATTGCTGATGACGAAGGCATCGAAGTTGGTTCCGATGGTCGAGCCAGGTTTCAGAGTTTCGGTGACAAGCTGCATGATGTCGCCGCCGATGGCGTTCATCTTGGTGTGGAACTCCACGCAGCCAACGCCATCACCGAGGTCCACCAGCGAAGCCCCGGAATTTTTCTTCACTACTCCGCCCGAGAGTTTGGCAACGTGTACGGACCAGACACCCTGGGGAGCTTCTATTTGCACGTAAGACTTAATGTCAGGGTTAAAGTATTTGCGGCCGGAGTTTGCGGTGGCGTCGGGCTGGTACCACGCCTTGCTACCTGACGCGAGCAGCGCCTGTGCTTTGGGGGAAACCGGACGGCCCTCGGCGGTCATGCGTTCCACGGTGCGCTCAACGCCGACCGCATCCCATAGTTCGAAGGGGCCGAGGTCCCAGTTAAAGCCGAGGCGCATGGCGCGATCGATCTGGTCGAGGCTGTCACAGATTTCGCCGATGCGGTTGGCGGAGTAGGTCCACAGATCTGCGAGCACTTCCCACAGGAACTGTCCGGCACGGTCGGGTTTTTGTCCGGTGAAGCCCAGGAGCATGCGGAGGCGCTCGCCGATGTCTTCGACGGTGCGTGCCATCTCCATGGAGGCGAAGCGAACCTTCTGTCGGGGACGGTAGTCTAGCGTCTTCCAGTCGAGCACCATGCGGTCCTGCCCTTCAGGCGCTCCTTTAACTTTCTTGTAAAAGCCGCTGCCGGTCTTGTCTCCCAGCCATTTCCGCTCAAGCATCTTCTGGAAGAACTCCGGAAGACGCAGGTCGGAGCGTTCATCGTGAATGTTCCGCTCTGCGTTGCGAACCACATGCCCGAGCACGTCCAGGCCGACCATATCCATAGTGCGGAAGGTCGCCGACTTGGGCCAGCCGATCACAGTTCCGCTGAGCGCGTCGGCCTCTTCAACGCTGAAGTCCATCTGCTGCATCAGGCGCATGACGTTCATCACGGAGAACACGCCGATGCGGTTGGCGATGAAATTGGGTGTGTCCTTGGCACGGACGACGCCCTTGCCGAGCCGGAGGTCGCAGAAGTCAGCGACAGCGCTCACCAGTTCCTTGTCGGAGTCGGGCGTGGGAATGATCTCCAGCAATCGCATGTAACGCGGAGGATTGAAGAAGTGTGTGCCGAACCACGAGCGCCGGAAGTCCTCGGAAAAGCCTTCGGCAATGGAGGTGACCGGCAGCCCGCTGGTGTTGGTGGTAATGGGAGTGCCCGGACGGCGCAGTGTTTCCACCTTTTTCAGTAGCGCGCGCTTGATTTCAAGGTCTTCGACGACAGCTTCAATGATCCAGTCGGATTCAGCGACAACCTTCAAGTCATCCTCGAAGTTTCCAGGGGTGATCAGGCGGGCGAGTCCCGGCTCGAAGAAAGCCGCGGGCTTCGACTTACGGAGAGCTTCGAGCGCGGCC
Source organism: Candidatus Korobacteraceae bacterium (assembly GCA_050183935.1). Taxonomy (GTDB): domain Bacteria; phylum Acidobacteriota; class Terriglobia; order Terriglobales; family Acidobacteriaceae; genus DASZRZ01. Next base: position 7,012 of record JBFXAV010000102.1, read on the forward strand.
GCAGCAACGCTATTGCGGACGCCGCCATTGGCGTCCGGCGGAACGATGTCGAGCAGAAACGATGGCACGCCGCCATTGGCAAGATGCGCGGCGATGCGCGCTCCCATGGTTCCGGCTCCTAGGACGGTGACTTTGCGGATGTGTTTTCTCATTTTTCTTGGCAGAACGGGCAGGAGAACGGAATCTCCGCTGCCCCAGGTTCAGAAGGGTAGCACTTTGAATGTGGTTGACGGGGATGTCGCGGAAAAACGCCTGAAAAAAACAACGGCGCGGGCCGCCTAGATGTGGGGTGAGGATGGCAACGACCCGCGCCTTTATTAAGTTGAGTTGATCGTAAAGGAGGGGTTGAAATGCGTCAAGTTGCGGGACGATGAATTTTTGTTATGGACGCGATTTGAGAAAAGCAGAGGCCATACTGGTCGAACCGAGTTGCCAATGAGAAACTACACTGCCATGAATTTGAGGATTCCGAAGACGCGGATAACCTCACGAGAAGGTGTGAATGCCACACAGACTTTCTTCGAAAGAAATGCCTGTGTT
>JBFXAV010000103.1:0-7541 GCA_050183935.1 Candidatus Korobacteraceae bacterium
TAGCAACTCAGGCGACGGCTGCCGCTTCGAACCATCGCGGGTTGCAGGTGGCGTCCGCCAATCGCACCCTGCGCCAGCGCAGCGGCATAAGCCAGCGGCAACTGGCCATGCGCATGAACGTACCGCGCACCTACGTCTCCAAAATTGAGAACGAAAAGGCCACGCCCACGCTGTCTTCGCTGGAGCGGCTCGCTCGCGCCCTCAATGTTACCGTGCCTGACCTGATCACGGGCTGCTCCGGCCGCGAACAAGGCATCCAGGAACTGATGACGGATGACTTTGTAACCGAGCTGGTGCCTTTCCTGCCGAAGCTCAGCCCGCTTCAGTGGCAAAGCGTGCTCGCCCAGGTTCGTGACCTGAGCACTCGCCCACGCCGTACTGCCTAGAGAACGCCGGCAGCCCAAAGGACTTCCCCTTTCGGCTGCCGGCTACTGGCTGTCATTTCCGCGTTATTAAATGCCTCAAATTCTGGCTTTATGACACGTCAGAATATCTCCAGCGCTGCCCCTTGGGAGCCGATTGTCGGCTATTCCCGTGCGGTGCGAGTGGGGCAGTTTATCTTTGTCTCGGGAACTTCCGGTACCGATGCGTCTGGAGTGCTGGTTTCCAGAGACGATGCCTACGCTCAGGCGGTGCAAGCTCTGCGTAATATCGAAACCGCGCTGCAACGAGCGGGCTCCCGGCTGGAACATGTGGTCCGCACCCGCATCTTCGTCCGCGACATCACCCACTGGGAACAGGTGGGCCGAGCTCACCGTGAGTTTTTTGCTGGCATCCGCCCCGCCGCGACACTGGTCGCGGTAGCCGCATTTGTCTCGCCGGACATGCTCGTGGAGATCGAAGCGGATGCCGTACTTCCTGAATAGCTGCGTCAGGCTGTTAGAAGAACCGCACGGTATAACCGAAGCGAACTCCCCGTCCCATCTCCGGCGCCAGGTTTTTGATGAGTGACAAGTGGTTGAGGTACAGCCGGTCCCCCAAGTTGAACGCCGTCATCGAAATTACATGGGTCGCATGTCGGCCCACGACGGTATAGGAAGCAGCCAGATTCGCAATCGTATATCCAGGCGTGCGAGTTTCCGTGACGAACACGCTGCTTTGATCGGAAGCGGCAATTATTTGCGGACGCACGCTAAGACCCCGATAGCGTATGTCCAGTCCTGCACGCGCACGCAGGGGTGGGATACGTGGCAACGGAGTTCCGACCGGCGTTACCAACCCAGTGGAGGAGGCCACCGAAGAGCGCAGTTCCGCATTGACTGTATCCATACCGAGATTCAGCCATAGGTTGGGGTGAACAGCAACGTCGAGGCTAGCTTCGCCTCCAAGGTAACGGGTGTTGCCCTGCAGATATTCCGCTTCCACCAAACCTTCTTCTATGTTTCCCGTTGGCGCTAGGAAAACAAAATCAGCAATTTGGTAGATGAAGAAGTTCGCCACTGCGCGTTCACGATCAGCACGATGCCGCAGAGAAAAATCCACGCCGTCACTGCGTTCTCGAGAAAGCTCAGGATTACCCACTTCAAACGTCAGGTTTCCAATATGCGGTCCGTTGTTATACAGCTCCTCCAAAGCAGGCGCCCGGTAGGCATGGGTGTAGTTGGCGACGAAGGCGCCGCCTTCCCACAGGGGAACATGCACTCCCGCGGAACCGGAAAAGCCGGTGAAGTCGCGCCCCGGGGCGCCGACTGGCGAATAACGGTTGGTTTCCACCCTGCCGCCGAACTGCAATCGCAGACGACGCAGATCCACCTGCTGCAAGCCGAATACCGCAAAATTGTTCTGATCCACCGGGGGAGACAGAGCCTCAGCGCCGGTTACATCGTAGTTGCGGTGCATTCCAGAAAATCCAAAACTGCCGGAAAGACGACCTGCAGTATTCTGCGTAAATACTGTCCGGTAGTTGAACTGGCGGTTCTGAAACGATGTCCCAACTTCTTCGCCTTCGTCGGTGATCTCCAGTTCCTTGTGGGAATAACCGGAGAAATCGAGCTTGAACAGCGCGGAGTTCAGGAAGCCATTCAAGTCCCGCAGTCCAAGCGTCAAACGAGGGTTATAGCGTCGTAAGGCCAGGTCCACCACTTCGTCTTCTTCGGCGGGAGGAATGCCATAACGACTGTTTTCATACCCCAGGTTGAAGGCGGCAAATGCCTTCTGTCCGTACCGGCCAAACCCGCCTGAGCCTGTAGCCAGCCTCGTTTTCGAATTTGCCACCTCCCCCGCCGGGGTTTGATAGTTGCCGGTGCGCTGACCTCCGCCCGTGCCCCAGACCATCCAGTTGCCGCTGCCATACTGGATCGCGGTTCCGCCTCCACCCTGGCCGTTGTTGCTTCCTCCGGTTCCGGTCACCGATCCGGTGAGACCGGAATGAGCGTGCTGGTCAACGCTTTCTTGCAGGCTAATGGCATTCACAACCCCGCCGAGAGCATTGCTGCCGTAGAGCAGCGTGGCCGGTCCTTTCACCACTTCCAGGCGATCGAGGGTCAGCACATCCACCGTATCTCCGTGGTCGCCCGATTGGGAAGCCAACGTTCCCATCGGCATTCCATCCTTCATCACCAGCACCCGGTCGCCATCGAACCCGCGCAGCACTGGGCGAGAGGAGCCCGGCCCAAAACTCCGCTTGGCAATTCCTGGCTGATACTCAAGGGCTTCTCCCAGAGACGTGCGCGCAGCCTGGGCGAGATCGAAGGAATCGAGCGTCGTCGTGGCCTGGAAGCTATCGAACGCGCTCTCCTCGCGCGCGCTGGCGGTTACCACCACTCGCTCGCTCACGGGAGCGATCCTTAACTGAAGGTCCAACCGGGAAGTTTCCCCGGCAGCAACCGTGACTGTTCCGCGAGCTTCCCGCAAGCCGGGTAGACGGGCAATAACATCGTAAACACCGGGAGCGAGACCAGAGAACTCGAAGGCGCCGTTATCGTCGGTTTCGGTGTTGCGCCCGTTTTGTACGATCAGGACGGTGGCGTTATGGATCCGTCCGCCATCTGGCAGAATGCTGACTGCGCCTTGAAGGCTCCCGGTACTTTGCGCCATGATTTGCAACGGAACATAGAGTCCCAACGGCAGCAGCAACAATGTAGCCATCATAATTCTTCGCATGGTGTTTCATTTCTCCTGGAAACCAATCCCGCTCGCGCACGCGGCACGAGGCTGAAGGCAACTCACTGGGGTTCTGGGAGGAAAAAACTATGCGAGCGGCGGAGAGTGCTTGGGAGCGGAGAGATATACAACGATGTCAGGTTGCCGTTCCTTCACCTCGGGGCGGGACTGCCTGAGCGGAGGAGCAGCAGGGAGGAGCGATTGTGCGGTAATGGGGCGCACAATCCGATCGGCGCCGCGATTCGAAAGCAGGCTGCAATGCTGGTGACGATGCTCGGAACCGGGCTCCGCAGCACGCAGCAGCAGGCTGCCTTGCGAACCCGGCGACGCGTTCCACTGCACTTCCTCCAGCCCGCCGTGCTGCACGCATTGAATGTGCTGCACAGCAATACTGTGGACGGCGCCCGCCACGTGTCCCACCGTCACAACCCCAGCCAACACGACGATGGCCAGGGCCGAAAGCAGGCTACGTGGATTGGAAGCATCAGCTCTCATGCCAGTCCCAGACTCTATCGTAACGCATATCTTAGCGCAATCCTTGTCGCCGGGCGAAAACCTGAGAATGTGAGGAGGTTATTCGGTTATCCCTCCAAACTTGCCGAAATGCAAGCCCACCTTCTACACTGAGCTATCCTGTCTTCGCCTTGGATTTCCGTCCCGCTCTGCTGCCGCAGCCACGACGCACGGCCGCGCCGCGGGACGCGGAGGATGACTTGCGGCGGTTTTCAGCGGTTGTCGGTTTCATATTTTGCTTTCTGTTGGTACTTAGCGGTTGTGGCAACAGCACAACCGGGAATGCGGCTACTCCGGCCAAAATCCAGTTGAACCCTGCCACGGCTTCCTTGACCTATGGAGCGCCGCAGACTCTTTCTGCAGTGGTGCTAGATGAGGATGATGCCGCCATCGCTTCAGCGACCGTTACATTCACTTCTAGCAGTCCGGCTGTCACCCTCACCACCGCTGCCGTAAGTCAGGGAACCTGGTTCGCTACGGCCTGCGCCGGAACCTGGAATGATACCCAGTTAGTTTGCCAGCCCGCGAACACGCCTCAGGTGGTGGAGATTACCGCGGCCAGTGGCTCCGTGACCGCCAAGACAACGCTTTACATTCACCCCAAAGTGGATCGCGTAGTGGTAAGTCCGGCATCGGTCAATTGCAAGACACAGGGCCATACCCAGCAATTCAGCGCGAAGGTCTTTAATGGCAACACGGATATCACTTCCGCGGTGGGGATGGTGCTGTGGTCGAGCCTCGCCGGGCAATCCGTGGTCACTTTGGATAGCGATGGAATCGCCACAGCAAGCCAACCGGGAAGATCTTCGGTGTTCGCTACTGTCTCTGGCGTAACCAGCCAGCCGTCAAGCTTTGTGACATGCCCGGTCGGGTCGGTACGAATCCACGTGGAGAACTCGACCGATACGTCTTTTAGCGTGGAGAGCGCTGGCACCAAACAACTCACAGCGGAGGTTCTCGACATTAACGGCGATACCATCACGGCGCCGCTGAGCTGGCACTCTTCCGAGCCACGAGCCGCTACCGTGACCGGCACGGGGCTGGTTACCGGCACAGCCGGTTTCAGCAGCATTACAGCATCCTGCCTGCCTCCGGCTTGCAATCGCGGATTTAGCGGTGAGTACTCCAATGCTGTGATCTCGCAAGCGACCGGGGACGTTACCTCAACGGTCTATGCCGCGGGAACGGACTCTACTTCCTTGGTTCCCATCGATATCACAACCAACTCGGCTGGCACGGCGATCACTCTGCCATACAAGCCCAATTCCTTTGTATTTTCTCCGCAGGGTGATTTTGCCTACATGGGCAGCGATCAGGCACTCATGACCCTTACAGTCGCAAGCGGAAGCGTTAGCGAAGATACGAACCTGCCCGGAAAGGTGCTCGCGGCAGCGCTCGACGGCCGTGTTGCGATCGCTACCGCTGCCAAGGTCACCCTGGCGTCATTTGATTCCCTGGAGAGCTTTGACATTGCAGGAGTGACGGCGGCAGCGTTTTCCATTCAGAACCGCGCCTACCTACTCGCTGGAAACCGGCTATACATCCACACGCCGGGCGCGTTGTCGCCGGGTGCCACTCCTCCATCCGTGCCTCTGCCTTCTGCCGGGACTGTGGTCGAATTCCTGGAAACCGGAGCCTTGGGGTTTGTCGGCCACAGCAGCGGCTCCATCAGCACCATCTCCAACTGCAACAGTACTTTGGGAACCGGCGAAACAGCGCTGCCAGGCGCGGTGGCATTGCGACAGTTGCCCGATGGCTCAGGGATACTGGCGCTCACACCCACAGGAATCAGCATGGTCAAGGTGAATCCCGCGCCCCCGAATCCAATCTCCGGTTGCCCACCTTCCGTCAATCTTACTGCTGATAACGACAATACTTTTGCCGCAGCGCTGACGCCGCGCCAGCTCATTGTTCTTCCCGACGGCAAAAAGGCTTATGCCACCAGCAACCAGGGCCAGTTGCAGGTCTATGACATCGCGGGCGATACCCTCTCCACCATTGCACTCGCCGGCGGGGCTTCTGCGTTTACCGGAGGCTCCCTCCTGAACGCCGCGGCGCTTTACCTGGGTGGCAGCGACAATGCCGTGCATCGTATTGATGTAGCTTCCGGGCAGGATGCTCAACAGATTTCTGTTGGTTTTGTTCCTGATCTGGTTGTGGTGAAGCCTTAATTGCTTGCAGCTAGCATCCGACCTTGTACTGGGCGGTTGAAATTGTTCTGTGGAAGGTAGTTGAGGCCTTCTGCACAACGTCGTATCTTGATTCTGTAAAGCTCGAGCGGCGACTTCCGCCGAGTGACTCTTACGTCCTGGAGCGAAACGCACCGGCAGCGCGTGTACCACGACATGCCTGTGTTCCCTATCTATGCAATGGTCCGATGAAGCAAATGAGATCGTAGAGGAACTGCTGCGCGACCTGCCCGCGCCGGTTCGCGAATCCGTGCAGGATGCCGCGCAGTTGCGCGCCGAGAGCCTGGCTACCGAAGACGGCGAGAGCGAGGTTTCCATGGAACTGGCGGTGCGCGCCTTCGTGGAGTCCACCCCCTCGGACCTGCGCCAGCGCCTGAAACATGCCCTCACCTATCACGGAATTGATCCCGAGGAATACGACGAAGCCTTTGGAGCCTGAGAAGTTCCCCGCGAGCCCGGTGGGTTTTCTTTGTGCGAAGTCTCCTCGAAGAGCGGGTGCTACGCGGTGGTTACGTCCAGGCTCTGCCACAAATACCAGCAGGCAATAGAACGATACGGACGCCAGGGTTCGGAAATCTTCAGCATCGGCGCGGGAAGAGGCAGCTTGCGCTTGCGGTAGTGCGTTCTGATCGCCACGCGGATGCCATAGTCCGTTACTGGCATCACGTCTGGACGCCGCAGCCCAAACATGAGAAACATCTGCGCCGACCAGACACCAATTCCCTTGACCTCAGTAAGGTGGGCTATTACCTCGTCGTCGCTCATCCCCGGCAGTTGTTCAAAATTGATCGCTCCGGATCGGGTCTTCTCCGCGAGATCACGAATGTAGGCGAGTTTCTGGCGTGAGAGTCCACAGGCGCGCATTTGCTCTTCGCTGAGCGCCAGAACACTCTCCGGCGTAAGACAGGTGGCAGGTTCAGAGCCCTTTCCATTGCCGTTCATGCAGGCACAAAAGAAGCGGTCAAAAATGGTCGCCGCTGCCTTTCCCGCCAGCTGCTGAAACACAATAGAGCGGGTCATTGCCTCAAATGAAGGCTCGCGGTATGACATGCGAAACGCTCCCACCTGAGTGATGATGCGGGCAAGAACGGGATCGGATTGTTTCAGGTGGACGAGAGCCCGGCGCATGGACTCAATTACACCACAAAAGAAATTGGGGGCCGTCTCGGCCCCCAATTTCTGAACTGCAATGTGGTCAGGGACTACGGTTGTATTGGGCTAACCGGGTCTTCGCCAATCTTGGTGAAGATAATGATGGTCGCAGCCGCCAGAGCTCCCGCTCCAAGAATAATTCCGACCTTGCGATTGCCGCCGCCGCCAGGTTGCGCAGCGCCCGGCACTGCTTGCGGAACCGGCTCCGGCATCAGCGCGGCACTTCCTTCAGAAACCGTACGAGTTTCCGCTCCGTCGCTGAGCACCAGGCTGCCTTTGAGTGCAGCGATGGTCACCTTGTCTCCATCTCTGCTGATCCGGTAAGAACCGCTGGCTTTGGACGGCGAAACGCGCACTCCAAGCACCTGGGCAGCCATGCTGCTGGAGGTGGAAACTACCGCGCTTCCGTCAGCAAACTGAATTGCCCCTTCCTGGTATACCACTGAGGAATTGGGGCCAACCAAGACATTGCTGCCGGTGCTGGTAATGCTCACGGAAGCAGCATCGCTGGTCTGAATCCGGTCTCCGGGAACCACGGCCGACGCACGCGGCCCAGAAGTGCCATTCAGCGCAAAATCGCCGGAA
>JBFXAV010000104.1:0-7476 GCA_050183935.1 Candidatus Korobacteraceae bacterium
TTTACCATCGAAAACCCGAACGAGTTGGCGGACGTGGCAACGAAGATTGGCATTGAGTTGCGCAACCAATATGTGCTTGGTTACCGTCCAAACAATGCAACGCACGATGGCAAATGGAGAAAAGTACAGGTGAAGCTGAATCCACCGAAGGGATTACCGCCACTGCGTGTTTATTCCAAGACGGGTTACTATGCTCCTTCGCAATAAGCCTGCTGGATTGCTCGCTGCGCTGCTGGTGTTGAGCGCGCTCACTTTGGCTCAAGTACCGGCGCCACCTACCAGTCAGCAGCAGGCACCTGCGCAGGGTCCGCAAAAGGGCCCCGTTCCTCCGCCGCAGGAACCCTCTCGTAGCGACGATGGCGTGTTCATCTTCCGCACCGAAGTGGACGAGGTTGTGCTCCATGCGACCGTGGTGGACGACAAACGCCGCTTCGTCAACGACCTTTCGCGCGAATCCTTCCAGGTTTTTGAGAACGGCCAGCCGCAACAGATTCGCTCCTTCCGTCGCGAAGATGTCCCCGTGTCGGTCGGCATTCTAGTAGACAATTCCGGCTCAATGCGCGACAAGCGCCGCGCCGTGAACCAGGCTGCGCTGAATTTCGTCAAGGCCAGCAATCCCGACGACCAGGTATTTGTGGTCAATTTCAACGACGAGTTTTACCTGGACCAGGATTTCACCAGCAAGGTACCGCTGTTACAGACAGCCTTGGAGCGCATCGAATCGCGGGGTGGTACCGCGATGTATGACGCTGTGGTGGCCTCTGCGGAGCACATGAAGAAAAGCTCCCGTCTGGAAAAGAAGATTCTGCTGGTGGTGACCGATGGCGAAGATAATGCCAGCCGGGAATCCCTGGAACGAGCCGTGCGCCGTCTCCAGGAGGAGGGCGGTCCCACGGTCTACACCATCGGCATTTTGGGCGAGGAGCGGGCACGCCGCGCCCGCCGTGCCATGCAGGCCATGGCCGAGGAAAGCGGCGGCATTGCGTTCTTTCCCAAGGATGTCGAGGAAGTGGATACCATCACCCAGCAGGTGGCCCGCGACATCCGCAATCAGTACGTCATCGGCTACCGGCCCTCGACTCCACGCAGCGCCGGAGGCTATCGCAGCGTGAAGGTGGAGGCCAAAGCTCCCAACCGCAAAAAGCTGGAAGTGCGTACGCGCACCGGCTACTATCCCAATGAGGAGCGCGCTTCGCGCTAATCTCGCCGGACTACGCGGGCACGCCCCGGGTATTTGACGCCAGATTCGCTCTCTCTTACTCTGGAGTGTTCTGAGTTGACTTCCGGTTTGGCGCCGGGATCTGGCTTCCAGGGATGCACATCCAACAGAGTCTGCCGCTGCGAGTGGCCGAAAGCATCACGGAGCTGGTTGGCGGCACCCCCATGCTCCATTTGCGCCGCCTGGTTCCTTCCTCTTCCGCGGACGTTTATGCCAAGCTGGAATATCTGAATCCCGGCGGTAGCACCAAAGATCGCGCTGCCATTGGCATGATTCGCCGGGCAGAAGAAGAAGGGAAGCTCCGCCCGGGAGCGACCATTATTGAAGCCACCGCCGGGAATACCGGTATTGGGCTGGCCCTGATCGGAGTGAATCGCGGCTATCGCGTGATCTTCTGTGTTCCGCAGAAGTTTTCCCGTGAGAAAGTGATGCTCATGCAGGCCCTGGGCGCGGAGGTGATCCGTACTCCCGACGACGAGGGCATGGCCGGAGCCATTCGCCGTGCACATGAGCTTGGGGGAAAAATTCCGGGAGCATTCTTTCCGCGCCAGTTTGAAAATCCTGCCAACCCCGATTATCACTACGAAACCACGGCGCGTGAGATGTTTGAGCAACTTGAGGGCAAGATTGACGCCATCGTGATAGGTGTAGGCACCGGCGGCAGCTTTACCGGGATTGCGCGTTTTATGAAGGAACGCCTGCCGCATGTGCTCGCCGTGGCCGTGGAAACGCAAGGCTCGGTGCTGGGCGGAGGCCCTGCTGGCGATCACAAGGTGGAAGGCATCGGCGCCAGCTTCATTCCGAAAACATTTGATGGCTCCTTGGCAGACGAAATCCTGATGGTCCAGGATGCGCCTGCCTTCGATATGGTGAAGCAGCTTGCGGCGTCGGAGGGGGTATTCTCCGGCTCCAGCGGTGGAGCCAATGTCTCCGCGGCAGTTCAGATTGCACAGCGGCTTGGGCCAGGGAAGCGCGTGGTCACGGTGATTCCGGATTCAGCCGAGAGGTATTTGTCGAAGGGGATTTTTGAGGGAGGGTAACGAATTAGCAGGTGTCATTCTGAGCGAAGCGAAGAATCTATGTATCTTCTTGTTTGGAAGGCGCTGTTAAAAATACATAGATCCTTCGCTTTGCTCAGGATGACACTTCTTTAATTTCCATTAGAAGAAAGCCAGAAGCAGAAGAAGTTAAAATGCCCAACCACAAATCATCCCAAGGTCTCTCCACCATCGCCATCCATACAGGCCAGGAACCGGATCCCCGGACTGGCGCAGTGGTTGTGCCCATCTACGCCACGTCAACGTACCAGCAGGACGAACTCGGCAGGCCGCGGCTTGGCTATGAGTATGCCCGCGTCACCAATCCCACCCGCGACTCTTTGGAAACGAACCTTGCCGCGCTCGAAGGCGGCATAGCTAGCCGTGTGTTCGCCAGCGGGATGGCAGCGATTAACGCGCTCTGCACCATGATGAAGGCGGGCGATCATCTGGTATGCACCAATAATGTCTACGGGGGCGTTCCTCGCCTGTTCAACCAGATTCTGGCCAACTTCGGTCTGGAGTTCACCTATGTGGACACGGCCGATCTCGACGCCACGGCAAAAGCGATTCGTCCGAATACTCGCTACGTTTATGTGGAAACCCCCACCAATCCCTTGATGGCGCTGAGCGATATCGCCGCCATTGCTCGGATCTGTCGCAAGCGAAAAGCCGAGCTGGTGGTGGATAACACCTTCATGTCTCCCTATTTCCAGCGCCCTATCGAACTTGGCGCGGACATGGTGATCCACTCCACGACAAAGTTCCTCAATGGTCACTCCGATGGCCTGGGCGGCGTCGTTGTCTGCACGCGCCAGGAACAGGCAGACCAGCTTGCATTCATTCAAAAATCGCAGGGAGCGATTCTGTCGCCGTTTGAGTCATGGCTGGTCCTGCGTGGAGTGAAGACACTGGCAGTCCGCATGCAACAGCACGATAAAAATGGCCAGGAGATTGCGCAATTTTTGGCACGCCAGCGCAAGATCAAGCAGGTGTTCTATCCCGGACTGAAATCGCATCCGCAATACCAGCTTGCCCGCCGCCAGATGAGCGGCTTCGGATCGATGATCACCATTGAAACCGGCTCCTTGAGTAACGCCAGGCGAATGCTCAAGAATGCGCACGGCACGCTCACGCTGGGAGAATCGCTCGGTGGAGTGGAGACGCTGGTTTCCCATCCGGCAACCATGACCCATGCCGCCATCGGCGCAAAGGGCCGCCGCGCCATTGGCATCACCGACGGCATGGTGCGCCTTTCGGTAGGAATCGAGGACGCAGCGGACATCATCCGTGATCTGGAAGTTGCGCTGAAAGCAATTTAACTTTCCTTTGTCACCCCGAGCGCAGCGAAGCGAAGTCGAGCGGGTATGCCTTGCTACGATTGCATGGGATGTTCCGCTACAATCATTTCTCATGCCGCAGTCTTCCAAGCCCATGGTCGTAGGAGCAGCCCCTGCCGGGGCGCAGGACCGCGAGTCCGCCTCGCGGGCCGTGCGGCAGATGTTTACCTCGATTGCGCCGCGCTATGACCTGCTGAACCACCTGCTTTCGCTGAACATTGACCGTACTTGGTGGTGGCGAACGGCGCGCACCTTCCGCCATATTCTTGAACGCGATGATGCCCGCGTGCTCGATATCTGCTGTGGCACCGGCGACATGACGTTTGCACTGCGGAGGCGGGCAGGGAAGTCGCGTGCCCGCATCTTCGGCGCGGATTTTTCTTCTGCCATGCTGGTGCGTGCGCAGCAAAAATCGCGCGAGCGGTCGCCCGCTCCCGCCGGGTGGATTGAGGCGGATGTGCTTCAGCTTCCATTGCCGTCCGCGCAACTAGACCTGGTGACCTCCGCCTTTGGTTTCCGCAATCTCGCGGACTATGACGCCGGACTTCGTGAGATCCACCGCGTTCTGCGGCCCGGAGGCGAGTTTGGCATTCTGGATTTTTCCGTGCCGCGCGGTGTGCTTGGGAAGGTATATCGCTTCTACTTCCACCGCGTTCTGCCGCGCATCGGTCGCGCTCTCTCCGGCATCAGCGGCGCATATGATACTTACCTGCCGACCTCTGTGGAACGCTTTCCCGAGCCGGACGCTATGCTGTCACGCATGCGGGCTGTGGGTTTCGCCGAGGTCTCGTGGACGCCGTACACCTTCGGCATCGCGGGGCTATACCGGGGTAAGAAAGAAAGTTAGGAAATCTGGCTGCTTCTCTGTCTGTCGTCAGTAATTTCGTCAGGAAGCAGTAGAACCCTGCGGCAAATGCGGCAGGGTTCCTGTGGGATTTATTACTCCTGCGGCATCATTCCCGGCGGCATCTGCGGTGGTGCTTCGCCGAAGTAGTCGGTGTTCAGATTGGGCTCTGCGCCCTTGGTAATTTCCACCATTCGGACCTGCATGCGGGCATCCGCCATGGTCTGTTGAATCTGCGGCTTCACTTCTTCCAGCGGCTTGGTGCGCTTGGAGTCCACCTTGTAGATGTAAATCCCACCGGGCTGGTCAAAGGGCTGCGACACTTCGCCGGCTTTCATGTCGAAAGCTGCAATATGCGTCTCCGGCATCTGGTCCCGGGTGATGGTCACTGGGTCGGGCGGAGGCGGCTCCATCGTAAGCTCCAGCTGGGTGTACACATCCTTCTGCAACTGCTCAAAGGGCTGTCCGGCAACAGCGGCGGTACGAGCCTTCTCCGCGGCGGCTTTAACCTTGGTTTCATCAAGTGAGAGCGCTTCGCCACCCTGCTCGCTGTTGGGCTTGAGCTTGGGAACGAATAACCGGCGCATGGTTGCTTCCTGGTAACTGGCTTCGTTGTCCTTGTAATACTTCTCGATTTCGGCTGCGGGAATGTTCTCGGCGTCTGCCTGGGTCTTGCGCACCAGCACCTGTGCCAGGGCCTGAAGGCGAGCAAACGCCAGTAATTCGCGGGCTTGCGGAGTGTCGGCAAGTCCCGCCTGTTCAGCGCCGGTGGCGAGCAGCAACACCTGACCGTAGCTGGTCGCCAGTTGCCGTTTTACCTGGTCGGTCATTTCCGGGTTAAGGGCATTCGTAAGCCGCTCAAACTCAGCCTTGGTAACTACGGTCTTGCAGTCTGGGGGAGGGGTCGTTGCTTTGGGGCAGAAACCTTCCAGTGTGATTACAGGCGCCTCTGGAGGAAGCTGCGCGGCCTTCGATGCGGACTCCGCAGGCTTCTGCGCGCCACCGGGCTGCGCGGATGGCGGAGCTCCAGTTCGCGGTGCCTGCGCCGGCAAGCTACCGCTTGCAAGAATCATGGATACAAACAACAAGGATGTTTTGAATAGAGTGCTCATGCCGCGCCCTCGCCTGAAATGCTAGTGACTGCGAGGAGCGACCGGGCCGCTGGTTGCGGCGTCCTGCTCCAAGCTTTCTTTCAGGGTAACACACAGAATCCGGACCCTTCATGGAGGCCCAATACGCTCGATGCAACATGGGCAGTGTTGGCATGGTACGAGGCCAGCAGCGATAATGCACCAGGGGACTATGGCCGACCTCCCGGCACTTTACAGTACGGAAGCCATGCGCGCGGAAAAGCGCGATGTTGCCCGGAACTCCGTTTTTGCTGCCCTTGCTATTACGACGCTCAAGCTGATTGTGGGGTTTTCCACGGGCTCGCTGGGCATTATGTCGGAGGCGGCGCACTCCGCCCTCGATCTGGTAGCAGCCGTCCTCACGCTGTTTTCCGTGCGTATTTCAGACAAGCCTGCCGACGCGGATCATCAATACGGCCATGGGAAAGTAGAGAACTTCTCCGCCTTTCTTGAGACCGGTCTGCTGCTGCTCACCTGTGTATGGATCATCTGGGAGGCGATCCGGCGGCTCACCTCTGGGCATGTGGAAATCGAGCCCACCATCTGGGCCTTTGCGGCAATGTTCGTCTCCATTGCAATCGACTGGTGGCGCTCACACCGGCTCCAGGTGATTGCCGATCGTTACGACAGCCAGGCCCTGCACGCCGATGCGCTGCATTTCCGCACGGATATCTGGTCCAGCACTGTGGTCATCATCGGACTGGCGCTGGTGATGGCAGGGCGGAGTTACGGTATCCCGTGGCTCCAGTATGCCGATCCCGTCGCGGCATTGTTCGTGGCCGGTGTGGTCATCTACGTAAGTTGGAGGCTGGCACGCCAGACCATAGATGCTTTGCTCGATGCCGCTCCTCCCGGCGTTCGCAACCAGATCATTGGAGCCATCGGCGGAGTAGAAGGCGTGCTGGAGGTGGATCGCGTGCGCATCCGCCGGGCAGGGAATCGCGAATTCGTGGATGTGACCCTGGGATTAAACCGCGCCGCGACCTTCCAGCGTGCAGGACAAGTCGTCTCTGCGGTTACAGAGGCAGTGCACCGCGTGCTGCCCTATGCCGACGTTACCGTGCACTCCGAACCGCGCGCTGCGGGAGAAGAGAATCTCTTTGACCGCATCCGCGCGGTAGCGCTACGAAACAATCTCAGCGTTCACGACATCAGCGTGCAGGACCTTGCTGGCCGGTTGCACGTGGAGCAGCACCTGGAGCTCGACGAGCGTTTGAGCCTGAAGCAGGCGCACGACCAGGTAACGCAGCTGGAAGCGGAGATGAGCAGTGAGGTGCCTGAGATTGCTTCCATCCTCACGCATATTGAGAGCGAGCCATCGACGATTGAAGCGGGCGAAGAACCGCGCTCCGACCGGCAGATGGAAACGCACGTGCGCAGCGTGGTACGGGAGTTTCCCGAAGTGCTCGATGTGCACGATCTTCAAATCAAGCGCGTGCGCGAAAAGCTCTACCTCGCCCTGCATGCCACCATGCCGGACTCATTGCCGCTGGCCCGCGTGCATGACATCCAGACCGAACTGGAGATTCGCATCAAGCAGGCAGTTCCCGAATTGTTTCGCGTGCTCATCCATCCCGAGCCTGCCACGGACAACCGCCGCTAGTGCGAACTGTGGTAACTCTACAGTCAAGCGGCTGTACGGCATCATGCTCTGCTTTTCTTGATACACTGAAGGAGGTCAGTTCTGAGTCCAATGCAGCCACAAGAAGATCGCAGGGGCTGTGTTCAAGGGTTCAAACCAAGGGGTTGTAAATCGATGTCGCAGCACAAGTGGATTATTTTTACGCAGCCAGATTGTCCTCCTTGCCGATGGGTGAAGTCGTTTTTAACGGACAAGGGCGTGGAGTTTGAAGAGCGCGATATTTCTCTCGATCCGCAGGCAGTCGAGGATCTGGTTCATAAATAT
>JBFXAV010000105.1:0-7471 GCA_050183935.1 Candidatus Korobacteraceae bacterium
GCGGTGAAAGCCGCGACCGATGCCGGCGCAGCCGCTGCGCGTCGCGTAGGTGAACTGATTGCGGTTCACGTAATTCCGCGGCCCCACGCCAGCCTTGAGGACGTGCTCCCGATCGGGCGCGTGATCACGGCAAAGGCAGCGGGCGCTTAACCAATTGGCAGTTCAAATTGTAATTGGTGATTTGAACTCATCGGCAGTGTTGACGGTTGCGACGCCAGGCGACTCCTGTTTTCAGCTTTCAATCGTCAGTACAAGTAGCACGAGAGGTTTTCATGATTCTGGCACGCGTTGTCGGCACGGTAGTGGCTACGCGCAAGGATGAGCGGCTGGAAGGGCGCAAGTTGCTGGTGTGCCGTCCCGTCACGCCGGCTGGCGCTCCGGACGGCGCGCACATAGTTGCCGTGGACGCAGTGGGAGCCGGTTACCAGGAAACGGTGCTGCTGGTCAGCGGGTCCTCGGCGCGCATGGCGACTGGTAAAGATACTCCCGTGGACAGTGCCGTTGTCGGCATCGTGGATGCCGTGCGCCTTGAGGCCGAGGAAGAGGTGCAGGCCACCGCGCCTGCTGGCGGCAAGAACTCAGGGAAGAAGCGTTAGAGGGTAAAGGCGGAGAAACTACCACAGCGGCTAAAGCCGCTGGTTAACCGCTTGGTTAAACGCAAGCCTGAAGGCCTGCGCCACCGATTACGTCTTTGCACAAGATGGATCGTCGGACAGATCGAGATGAAGACCTCATGATGCTGGGCAAAGTAATCGGGACGGTCTGGGCGAGCGCCAAGTTCGCTCCGCTGGAGGGGCACAAGCTGCTGCTCATCCAGCCGGTGAACCGCCACGGAGCACCCAAAGGCCGTCCGCTGGTCGCGGTGGATGCGGTGGGCGCGGGCTCGCACGAAACCATTTACTGGTGCCGAGGGCGGGAGGCTTCCCTGGCTTTCGACGCGGAAGTGCCAACCGATGCCGCAGTTATTGGCATCGTGGATGAAATCACGGCGGAGTAGCCCCGGCACAGTCTGGACTTATGATTCTTGCTCGCGTTGTCGGAGAAGTGGTCGCCACCCACAAGCACCGCTCGCACGCGGGGCGAAAGATTCTTATGGTGCAGCCCATCCACCCCGACGGCAGCGACCGCGGAGAGGTAGTCCTGGCACTCGATTCCGTGGACGCCGGCAAGGGTGACCAAGTTCTAGTCGTGCAGGAAGGCTTTGCCGCCATGACCTCAGTGGGACGTCCTGGCTCTCCGATCGACATGAGCATCGTCGGCGTCGTGGACCAGATTGAAATGGCGCCGGACGAAGCCTAGCGGCAGGTTCCTTCCCCAATTCGCCGACCTCCCATCTTGTTCTTCTTTACAATGAAGAAGCCATGCACACCCGTGAGGCAATCCGGCTTGCCCTGCACGCGCTCTGGGCAAACAAGCTGCGTTCCATCCTAACGTTGCTTGGGGTTGTGATTGGGGTTGCCGCAGTGATCGCCGTAGTTACCTTCGTGAACGGCATTAACGGGTATGTCGCGAACCGCATCTTCCGCCTGGGTGCGGACGTGTTTATTGCCGGCAAGATGTCGCAGGTGATCACCAACGTCGACCAGTTCCTTGAGGGCGAGAAACGCAAAGACCTCACTCTGGAGGACTACCAGGCTGTGCTGGAAGGCTGCCGTGCCTGCCGCTATGTGGGAGCCTTTCTCTCGAACGGCAACGGCCGTGTCCGCTATGCGGAGCAGTCGAGCAGTGACACCTCGGTGCGGGGCATTACGGCGAGCATGGGGCCGATCATGGACTTCGAGCTTGCTGCAGGCCGGATGATCAGCCAGAGCGACGTCGCTGCCGGCGCCAAGGTTGCAGTGATTGGCACCGACATCCAGGACAACCTCATGCCGAACGTGGATCCCATCGGCAAAGAAATCCGCGTGGATGGGCAGCCATATCTGGTGATCGGCCTAGGAAAGCAGCAGGGCAAGACCCTGGGGCAGAGCCAGGATAACTACGTCATCATGCCGATCTCGACCTATGCGCGCGTTTACGGCACGCGGCGGAGTATTCGTATTTACGGCAAGGCGGATGGAGTGGTGACGCTGCAGAGCGCCATGGATGAAGCTCGCGCCATCCTGCGCTCCCGCCGCCACGATCTCCCCGGTGAGGCCGACAGTTTTACGATTGAGACCAACGCATCCTTTCTGGGAATCTGGTCGAACCTAAGCGGCAGCTTTTTCATCGCCATGATTGCCATTGCCGCAATTTCGTTGATCGTGGGCGGCATCGTGATCATGAACATCATGCTGGTGTCGGTCACGGAGCGCACGCGCGAGATTGGTATTCGCAAGGCCCTGGGGGCGCGGCGCTCGGACGTGATGCGGCAGTTTTTGATTGAATCCAGCACCATGGCCGTGGTGGGGGGAGCAATGGGAATTGTGCTGGGCATTGTGGTTGCCAAGGTTGTGACCGCGCTGGTTGGCATGCCATCGACCATCGAGCCCTGGGCCATACTTGCAGGACTGGCGGTCTCCGCCAGCGTAGGGATTTTTTTCGGAGTCTATCCGGCGAAGCGGGCGGCTGCGCTCGATCCCATCCAGGCACTCCGTTTCGAGCTTTAGCTTATGGCACTCATCCGACGTGAGCATGGCGAGAACGTCCGCATGGCGCTCACCACCATCGTCCGGAACAAGCTGCGCTCAGGCCTAACAGTGCTCGGCGTGGTCATCGGCGTGGCAGTGGTGATCGGCATTTCGTCGGTGGTGAGCGGGCTTAATTCCAACGTGACTGCCGCCATTCAGAGCATGGGCTCGAATCTGGTGATTGCGTATCACATGGAGCCGTTCGTTTTTGGACGCCCAACCGAAGCCATGCGCAATCGCAAGGAACTGACCGAGGAGGATGCCCAGGCCATGCGCGATCTGCCGCACGTTCTCGACGTGACCGCCGGCGTGCGCTACTTCCAGCCGCAGTTCGGCACCGGAACCTTCGTGGTGAAGTACGGCAGCAATCGCGCCCAGAATGTCATTCTGGAAGGGGACCTGGCCAGTGCCCGCAATGTGTACGACCTGCACCTGAGCGACGGCCGCTGGTTCGACCCCATTGATGAGCAGCGCCGCGCCAACGTCGCCGTGCTGGGGCCGGACACGGCGGAAGCCCTGTTCGGCAGCCTCTCCGCGGTGGGCCGGGAGATTAACATTGAAGGCCGCCTGTTCACCGTGATTGGCGTGATGGAGCCGGTGAAGAGCGCCTTTGCCGGGGGCAAGAACCCGGACGACAACATTGTCCGCATGCCGCTCAGCACCTTTCGCAAACTGCATCCCGAGCGCAAGGACCACTGGATTACCGTAAGGGCCACTTCGCACGACGACATTCCCCGCGCCATGGACGAGATTCGCGAGCTGCTCCGCCGGCGTCGCAAGGTCGCTGCGAACGCTCCCGACGACTTCGCCATGTTCACTCAGCAGTCAATGTCGGAGGTGTGGACCCAGGTTACCGGCGCGGTGTTTGTCTTCATGTTCGCCGTTTCCAGCGTAGGGTTGATCGTGGGCGGTGTTGGGGTAATGAACATCATGCTGGTCTCGGTGACGGAGCGCACGCGCGAGATCGGGGTGCGCAAGGCAGTGGGGGCACGCAAGCGCGACATCCTGACGCAATTCACACTGGAGGCCGTGACCCTGACGGGCATGGGAGGCGTGCTCGGAGTAGTCGCCGGAGCCATTCTCACATGGCTCGTGCGTGTCATCTGGCCGTCGCTGCCCGCGAGCATGTCGATGTTCTGGACGATGATTGGCTTCAGTATTGCTTGCGCTACTGGTTTACTGTTCGGAATCTATCCGGCGTGGAAGGCTGCTAATCTGGACCCGATTGAAGCGCTGCGGTACGAGTAGGCCGGGAGTTTGGAATCCGCATTCTGGCAGAATGCGGATTTTGTGACAGTCTGGAAGCTCCAGGAGTCGATCGGTCCAAGAACTCACTTTGTTTCAGTAATGCTTGGCAACGGCTTAGGCATTCACTTCGGCTCGTTAGGTGGAGCGTGCAAGTGAGAATACGCGCCGTATATCACAGGCAGCAGACAAAATGAAACGGCCGCACTCATCATCGAGCCGCTAACGGCACTATTGAACCAGCACGGCACGTAGTACTCGGCGCGGTGTTTGCCGCGACTAACACACTCGAACTGCGCCACGACATCTGGGGATGTAGGGGCGAAAAAGTTGCGCCATAACAACAGGAGAAATGCCGTAAGGAAAGACATGATAAAAACTGCCAGAGCCGCCTTCCAGAGTAGTGGCGCCTGTCGCTCCTTCCAACGCATCTCGAAATCACCGGTTTGTTTCATGGCAGCAAGAGTTTACATCGAGCACAAACCCGGGAGTTCGCTAACTTGTGTACGCCTGGAAGGCGTATCGCCAAGATGGATTTTTTGCCATTCCTATCTCCTTAAAAGCTATACTTCCCGGTCTTGTGGAAACAGAGGAAGACAGAGCATGACGATAAATCGCGTCCTTAAGAGTACAGCCACGCAACAATCTGCAACTTGGTTCGTCCATGGCGTCGCCGTTCTTCTCATGGTCCTGTTCCTCGCTTCCGCGCCAAGCTATGCAGCTGACTTTCCAGAGGCCACGATTTCTAACGGACAGATCACGGCAAAAATGTACTTGCCGGACACGAACAAGGGCTACTACCGCTCGACCCGTTTTGACTGGTCTGGCGCTGTCTACAGCTTGCAATACAAGGGCCACGAGTTTTATGGGCCGTGGTATGACAGCATTGATCCGAAGGTCATCAACTGGGTCCACCGCGACGGGAAGATTGTCTCCGGCCCCTGCAGCGCACTGGCGGGGCCGGTGGACGAGTTCCAGGTGCCACTCGGCTGGGACGAGGCCAAAGAAGGCGGGACCTTCCTCAAGCTTGGCGTGGGTGTGTTGCGGAAGACGGGAGAAAAGTACAACCGCTTCTTCCCCTATGAGGTCGTCAACTCGGGCAAGTGGACTGTCAAGAAACGTAAGGACTCGGTCGAATTCACCCAGGTGCTGAACGATCCGGAGTTGGGATACGGCTACATCTACCAGAAGGTTGTGCGGCTGGTGAAGGACAAACCGCAAATGGTTATCGAGCGCAGCCTGAAGAATACGGGCCGGCTCCAACTCAAAAGCGAGGTTTATGACCACAACTTTGTGGTGCTCGACAAACAGCCTCCCGGTCCCGATTTTACGATCAAGTTTCCGTTCCAGATCGAAACACCCCGTCCCCTCAACAAGGAGCTTGTCAGCGTGCGCGGAAACGAGATCGTTTACGCGAAGCAACTCTCGGGAGAGGATCAGGCGGTGGTTTACACCGAGGGATTCAGCCGCACCGACCCGAAAGATGCCGAAATTGTGATTGAAAACCGCAAGGTGGGCGCGGGGATGAAGATTTCCGGCGACCGTCCGATTATCAGGAATTTTCTATGGTCGGTTCGCAGCGTGCTGGCAGTCGAAGCCTATGTGGGGATTGACATTCAACCCGGCTCCGAATTTACCTGGTCCAACACGTACGACCACTACTCGTTGCCCGCTGTTCCATAAGTTCGAATGTGTGCGCCTTAGCGCAGATGCAGGGATTGATCGCTGAAGGATTGCTCTCGAGTAAACAGTTCCGGCGAGTAGCTTAGCTGCTACTCAGGTCTGATTTGTGCATTACTCCATGCTGGTCAATTCGTAATACCCATCGTGATCCGTTGCATTGCAGCCATTCAGGTGGACGCTCTACGACGCCTTTCGCAATCAGATTGTCAGGGTTCCCGTTGTCGTCAATATCTTCGTCGAACGCAATGACCAGCATTCCCTCACGGACAACAATTTCCTGACCGTTTGAGCCTCTACAGGTTTCCTCATGTGAAAGGCATAGTAGCTCTCCAAAAAGGCCGTTGAAGTCCGCCTGAACACGTATTGGCTGATGGTCAACCACACTCCCATTATGTGGCATGCCATTCAGGATAGCGAGAACAGCCTTTTCTCCAACCGACCCGAATTCGAGGCCAGAAGACCGTTCGGTTCGACTAGCGGAGTGTAAACAGGTTGGTTGAAAAGCATTTACTCTGTTGTTATCTGCCATACTGATTTTTCGAATGCCATCCGTCGCAGCCATCTTCGCCGGAATCGCAGCTCTGCTTGCTGTCTGCGCGTGCGCTTACTACTTCCTGGTCCTCTGGTCTGCGCGTGGGTTTCTGCGAGATCGCAGGCCGCCTGCTATGCCTTTTACGCCTCCAGTTTCGCTGCTGAAGCCGCTGCGCGGCATTGACCCCGGCATGTACGAGAGCCTGCGCAGCCACTGTGTTCAGGAATATCCCGAATACGAGATTATCTTCGGCGTCAGCCGGCGCGATGATCCTGCAATCCAGCTTGTGGAGCAGCTCCAGCGGGAGTTTCCAGAGCGGGTCATCCGGCTTGCTGTCTGCGACAACATTCTGGGGACCAATACGAAAGTGAGCACGCTGGCGCAAATGCTGCCGCTTGCGCGGCACGCATACCTGCTGGTGAATGACAGCGATATTCGTGTTCCACGCGACTATCTGCTGCGGGTGATGTCGCCCATGGCCGACGCGTCTGTTGGCATGGTGACCTGCCTTTATCGCGGAGCGCCCGCGCATACTCTGGGCGCGCGGCTTGAGTCCCTTGGCATCAGCACCGATTTCGCCTGTGGAGTTCTGGTCGCAAGAAAACTGGAAGGCATGAGTTTTGGCCTGGGGTCCACGCTGGCATTCCCGCGCAAGGCACTGGAAGCCATTGGCGGCTTTGGACCGATTCTTGACTACCTTGCCGATGACTTCGAACTTGGCAACCGCGTTTTCCGCGCGGGAATGTCCGTGCACCTGAGTGACGCCGTGGTGGAAGACTTCCTCCCGCCGTACGATCTCCGTGGTTTTCTGGGTCATCAGTTGCGATGGGCGCGCACCATTCGCGACTCGCGCCGCTGGGGCTACGTGGGATTGATCTTCACGCATGGAATCCCCTGGAGTTTGCTGGCAGTTTTGTTTTCGCTGGGCGCAACCTGGGCGTGGGTTCTGCTGGCCGCCACGGCTGGAGTTCGTGGGATGTCTGCGTGGTACGTGAGCTCCAGGGTACTGAACGATTGCCAGTCGGTCCGCGATCTTTGGCTGCTGCCACTGCGCGATGTGTTCGCGCTGGCGCTCTGGTTTGCCAGCTTCTTCGGGCACCGCATCGCATGGCGCGGGGAACACTACATCCTGGAAAAAGGGAAGCTGCGATCGGCGTGAACGGCTACAAGACTTCGTTACCCACATCTGCCAGAACCGGGCAGATATGGGGCACCGAATGGATAAGCACCGAATGGGTCAGTAATGTTTCGGCGGGGTCGGTTCCGGTTCCCGCACCGGGGCATCCGGAGTGTCGGGAGTCGAAGGATGCGGCGGATCCTGCACCGGCGCAGGTGGCGTCGTATCAGGAGGCATGGGGCCAGGATCGTGTTCTTTGGTATTAGTTTCGTTGGAAAACATCGT
>JBFXAV010000106.1:0-7459 GCA_050183935.1 Candidatus Korobacteraceae bacterium
TTGCTGCCGCTGATCTTCGGTTTTGTAACCGTGGTGCTTTGGTTTTGGGCTCGATTGCAATACGTGTCCCAATTTCAACCGACGAGATCAGGCAGTGATGTCGGGTGGGTAGCACTACCCTTCCATTACACTCCTGTGCCGCTCGATATTGTTGGATTGCTGAATGTCCCCGTGGCGACGTTTGCCCATCCACTGTATGGTTTGGTGCACGATGATAAGCCTGCTTGGAAGTTGCTCGCTTTGTTGTCAGCAGTAGTTTTACAGTGGGCTTATGTTGGACTAGCATTGGAGGGCCGACTTGTTATTCACGATGCACATTCGCGACGGACACTGTCTGTTCTCGGCATAATGTTCGGCCTGTTCATATTGGCTGTTATGCTGATGATGTACCACGTGTCGATTTTTTACCGATTTTCCGTTGTGGTGTGGTCGCTCTGCGCCGTGTTTCACTTCGCAAAGATGTTTAGGAGATCAAGCCTGCTTCTTGCCAAGTGAATTACTGCCCGCTGCTCTTACATTTCGCCTCTCTGCTAAACTTTTCTCTGCATCATGACTGACGATAACTGCCGCCAGACGGCGGAAGATCATTACTATCGCGCGCTCGATTGCTTTGCTGAGGGCCGTCACGAGGACGCCATCGCCGAATATCGCAAGGCAGTCGAGGTCGATCCTGTGTTTACCGAGGCCATGCACGGACTCTCGCGGGCCTACCAGGAGCTGGGCCGCTTTGATGAAGCCATTGGTGTGTCGCGCCGCATCTCCGAAGTGGACCCCGAGGACGTGCTCGCGTATACCTCGCTTTCGATTCTCTATCAGCGTAAAGGCATGGTCCCGGAGGCCGAGGCCGAAGCCAACAAGGCGCGCATCCTGGGGTGGAAGCAGCAGCTCCGGGAGTCCAAGAAGTAGCCGTTGACTGCTTACGCCCGGAACCAGAGCAGTCCTTCAGGCAATCAGGCAATCGTTTCATCCTACCGACCCCTCTATGGTTTCTCCATCGCGAGCTGCCGCCTTTGACGTTCTGCTCCGGGTGGAGCGTGAGCAGGCACATGCTGGCGAGCTGCTGCATTCAGACATTCTTAAGGACCTTTCCCCTGCGGACCGCGGACTCACTATGCAACTGGTGATGGGAGCGCTGCGCTGGCAGGGCCGTGTGGATGCCGCGCTGAGCACGCTGGTTTCGCAGCCTCTGGCGAAGCTCGATGTGGAAGTCCTGACCGCTCTGCGGCTGGCCGCGTACCAGATCGGCTTTCTCGACCGGGTTCCCGCGCGTGCGGCGGTGAATGAAAGTGTGGAACTGGTGAAGCGCGCCCGCAAGCGTTCCGCCATGGGTTTTGCGAATGCGGTCTTGCGCAAGCTGGCGACGTGTCCCGAATTGCTTCAGCCGGTACTGGCGCCTGGCAGCAAGACCGTGCTCGATCTAGCCCAGCTTTATGCGCATCCGACGTGGCTGGTGGATCGCTGGGCAGAGGCTTACGGCATGGAAGTTGCCGAGCGCATCTGCGCCTGGAACCAGGAGGCCCCTTCGATGGCCGTGCGCCTGCGTGATCCCGGCGCGGAAGGTGAGTTGCGCCAGGAGGGCGTTGAGCTCGCACCGGGAAACTTTCTGGCAAGCGCACGAAGAGTAGTGTCTGGTGACCTGGTGCGCACGCGTGCTTTTGCCGAGCGCCGCGTGGTGGTGCAGGACGAGGCATCTCAGCTAGTCGCCATGCTGGTGGGCCACGGCGAGCGTCTGCTGGACTGTTGCGCCGCTCCTGGCGGTAAGAGCGCTGTCCTGGCAGAGCGCAATCCAAAGGCAACCGTGGTGGCGACGGACGTGCACCCGCATCGAGCGCGGCTCATGCAGCGGCTGCTCGCCAGCAGCTCCACCAGTGTGCATGTCATCGCTGCAAGGGCCGAATCACTGCCGCTGCGCGGGGGCTTTGATCGTGTGCTTGCCGATGTGCCGTGCTCTGGTACTGGAACTCTGGCCCGGAACCCGGAGATCAAGTGGAAACTTCGGCTCCCAGACCTGGTGGATTTGCATCGCAGGCAAGTGGCGATATTACGGGCGGCGATGCAGCAGGTGAAGCCCGGTGGCCGACTGCTCTATTCCACTTGCTCTCTGGAGCCGGAGGAAAATGCCGGCGTCGTCAATGAAGTGCTTGAGCAGGGCAGCGACTTCCGCCTCTGCTATGCAAAGCTGGAGTTGGAGCGCCTGCGCCATGAAGGCGAACTGTTATGGCACGACGTAGATTCCATCCTGAATGGCCCTTTTCTGCGCACCCTGCCTGGAGTGCATCCCTGCGATGGCTTTTTCGCGGCGATTCTGGAGAGAAAAGGGAACGCCGCGGATTGACGCGGATCAAGATCGGAAAAAGATTGGACGAGATCGCGAAACAAGAGCGGGACGAAGCCCTTACAACAATCCGCGTTCCTCCGCGCAAATCCGCGGCGTGTTTCTTCAACGCACCTGCAACTCCACCATGCTGCCAGAAGTAATTTTGGTTCCCGGCGCGGGTGTCTGCGAAACCACCAGCCCGGAACTTCGGCTGCTCGCGGCATTTGTTGCACTGCCAGAAGAAGTTGGGGTGAGCGGTTCCGCCAGCCGCAAAGGCTCAGGAGCGATTCCAGGAGCATCCATTTTGCTGCTTGCCGGCTTGAGCGACTCGGGGAGGAAAGCCGTGCTACCCGGAGCCTGTGAGAGCGCTGCCACATCATTGCGGCGCACCTTGATCCCGGCTGCCTCCAGCGTTCTTACAGCCTGGTCCATGGATGCACCAATGAGGTTGGGCATGATGTACTCGGGGGCTTTGGGCCGGGGCGTGACCAGCAATCCGACTTTAGGACTGGCGATTCCAACTGCATCGGCTGCCGGGCTCTGGGAAATGACCTGGTCAGGGGCGCGACTGGGCAAGCTGAGGTAGGCAATGGGGCCGGGCTCCAGTCCCCGGCGGCGCAGGTTCATCTCGGCGGACCGCAGGCTCTGCCCGGTAACGTCAGGGATGGCTACATGCTGCTGCCCCAGGCTTTCGGCAAGCCGTAAGCGCCAGCCACGGCGCACTTTGGTCCCGGCTGCCGGGTTTTGCGAGAGGATATGGCCCGCCGGTACGAACGGGCTGTAAAAGCGACCCTCCACTTGTACGAGCAAACCGTTGTCAATGGCTTGCTGCTCGGCTTGTTCCGGACTCATCCCTATCAGGTTCGGAGTCACCACTTCGCGGCCATGAATGGCGATGCGCATGGAGGTCAGCGCCGAGACCAGAGCGACGGCAAGGAGAAACACCGCTAGAAGCGCATATCGCAGGAAGTTCAACATCGATCTTTTACGGAACAACGAAATCCAATGGTTTACGTCCGCCGCCAAAGCCAGACCAAGAAAACTGCAACCGTCATCAGCAGGAAGGCAATCCCGGATGAATTGCGACTAACCGCATCATCTTTTTGCTGCCGGAACTTCTTCTATCTGGCTAGCACGGGAAACCGTCATGCGTGCAACCGGAGCGCGTGGCTCGGCTGCAGGCTCGACGAAGGCTTCGCCCTCCCGCCCCTTAAGCGCCACACGCATGAAGTCAATCCAGATGGGCAGGGCGGCATGACCGCCGGTTTCCTGCGTACCTAGTGACCTCTTTTCATCAAAGCCAACCCACACGCCGCAGGTGATCGAGGGTGAAAAACCCACGAACCAGGCATCGGTGTAGTCATTGGTAGTGCCGGTTTTTCCGCCAAGCGGGTGGTTCAGCTTGCGCGCCGCTGTGGCCGTGCCCTGTTGCACAACCTGCCGCAGGATGCTGGTCATCTGGCGAGCGGTGCGCGGACTTATGGCCTGGCTGATGCCCGAGTAATTTTCCTCCAGCACGTTGCCGTGAGCATCGGTCACCTTGAGAATATATCGCGGGGCGACACGAACTCCGTCGTTTGGAAAGGTCGTATAGGCGGAAGTTTGCTCCAGCAGCGTGACTTCCGCCGATCCCAAAGCCAGCGGAAGGTACGCCGGAAGCTTGGAGGTGATGCCAAAGCGGCGCGCATAGTCGATCACCTTTGCAATCCCCACCCGGTCCGCCAACTTCAGCGCCGGGATGTTGCGCGACTGCGCCAGCGCGTGCCGCAACGTTACCGTCCCGGCGTAGCGTCCATCGTAGTTTCGTGGACGATAAACTCCCGTGGTGGTCGGAAAAGCAACCGGGGCATCCAGGATAGTGTCCTCAGGAGAGGCGCCCTCTTCAAGCGCCGCTGCATACACATACGGTTTGAACGACGAACCTACCTGGCGGAGTGCCTGGGTGGCGCGGTTGAAGCGGGATTGCTCAAAATCCCAGCCTCCGACCATCGCCTTTATATCGCCAGTCAGGTTGTCCAGGGCGAGAAGCGCGCTCTGAGCGCGCGGCTCTTGCTCCAAAGAAACATCGGCTTCTTTTTTTACCAACGGCAGGGATCGGATGCGGACATAAATAACATCTCCGACTTTCAGCAACGCACGAGGAGAGCGGACCCCGGTCCATGCGATGTCCGCTGGAAGAAGTTCTGCATGATAGCGGTCGAATCGCACGGTGGCGGAGTTTTTGCCAACATCAGTGACTACAGCATGTACGTAGCCGCCTGATTCGAGAGGCCGGTTCCAATCGTAATGACGGTAGCGCTCCATATCTTCGCCGGAAGCCTGCAGGTTAGGCAGGTTCCCGCGCCATCCGTGACGGCGCTCGTATGCTGCAAGGCCATCGAGCGCAGCCTTGTTGGCGGCGCTCTGCATCTCGGAGTTCAGCGAGGTATAAACACGCAGCCCACCCTCATGAACCTCGCTGCTGCCGTATTTCTTTTCCAGATAGCGACGGATTTCCTCGGCAAAGTAAGGCGCAAACGAATTTGGATCGCGCTGGATGTTGAGCGCCACCGGGGCGGCTTTGGCTCGAGCCGCCTGCTCTACCGTGATTTTGCCGTCCTCAAGCATGGCATTGATCACAAGATTGCGGCGGGCGGTAGAGCGCTCCAGGTTCGCGAGAGGTGAATAGTTGTTTGGCGCCTTGGGAAGACCTGCCAGCAGGGCGGCTTCCTCCAGGGTCAGCTCTTTCGCGCGTTTGCCGAAGTAGTACTGGGCTCCAGCCTCGAAACCATAAACACCGTGTCCCAGAAAAATCTGGTTGGCATACATGGTAAAAATCTGCGGCTTGGTGAAACGCCGCTCGATCTGGATGGCGAGCATAATCTCTTCAATCTTGCGGCGGATGACGCGGTCCTGCGTCAGGAAGAGATTACGCGAGAGCTGCATAGTGAGCGTGGAGGCTCCCTGCGCGCGGCTGCCGGTGCGAATGTCCTTGTAGGCGGCTCCCAGCATTCGCCAGAAACTGATGCCCCAGTGGCTGTCGAAATTCTTGTCTTCGATGGAGAGAATTGCGTCGCGCAGTACCTGCGGGAACTCGTCGTAGGTGGCAACCACACGCCTTTGCAGCGCAAAGGAAGCAACGACCCGTCCCTGGTCGTCGTAGAGCTCGGTAATGGAACTGGGGCGAAAGGTTTCCAGTTGGCCGACTTCAGGAAGGTCCGTGGAGTACACCACCAGCACGCCCGCAAAGGCGCCAAGCAAAGTAGCCGCCAGCACCATGAACCCGAAGGCAACCCGTCCCACGAGCTGGCGTCCGCCAAGGCGGACCGGCGGAACCTTGTCATAAAACGAGGTCATAAACCACTGCAAGAATCATGCGGGAGCAGGCTCAGGATAGCAGAGCAAGCCGCCAGATCAGGCCCGAATTCAGGGGTGGGGAAGCACGAAAGTCTCGGGATGGCTGGGGCTGAATGGTCATGCCGCCGGGAAGGTAAGTTGCTGAAAATGGACAAGAAAGCAAAAGGGCTGCGAGCTTGCGCCGCAGCCCTGAAAAATGCAAGAAGAGATAGGAGTTATGCCGCCTGTGCCGGTTGCTGTCCGCCCTTAAGCAGGTCAATCGCACGGCGAAGCTGTTCATCTTCCTGCGGAGTTGAGGGCGACTGCTCGGGTGCGTTGCCCTGAGGAGCTTCATCCAGGTCACCGGCAAAATCCTCGCCAGCTCCGGCCACAACCACGTTCGGGGTCACAGCCTCGTCCTGAATTGCCTTGCCGCTGGGGCTGTAGTACTTGGCCACGGAGAGAATCAGCGCCGAACCATCGGGAATTTCAATGACCTTTTGCACCGACCCCACTCCAAAGGTCTTCTCCCCAACCACCTGGGCACGGGAGTTTTCCTTGAGCGCGCCGGCAACGATCTCCGCTGGTCCTGCGGTCCCGCGGTTCACTAATACCACCATCGGCAGCTTCGTGATTGCCTTCTGCGGGGCCGCATTGAATGTTTCGCGGGCGTATTTCTGCCCCTGAAGATAAGTGATGGTGCCACGATCCAGGAACAGGTTCGCGGTAGAAACGCCTTCGGATTCCTCGCCGCTGGAAGATCCGCGCAGGTCGAGAATCAACCGCGTTGCGCCGCTGCTTTGCAGCGCCTTGATCTTCGACGCGATCTCCGTGGACTTGTCCTTGGGAAGGGCGTCAACCTTTATGTAGCCGATGTTGTCCTCAAGCATCCGCTGAGAAACGGCGGGGACTTTGACCACGTCACGAGTAATGCTGAGCTTGGTGGGCTCCGGACGGCGCGGACGCACAACCGAAACAGTGAGCACTGAGCCGGACTCACCTGCGATGAGCGACTGGACCTCTGCCAGCGACATATCGCGGGAGCTTTTGCCTTCAATGGCTTCCACAATATCGCCGTTCTGCAATCCCGCTTTGTCGGCTGGCCCGCCGGGAATCACGGAGATCACAGCGCCGTATCCGAACCGCTTGGAAATGGTGGCGCCGATTCCAGCCCGTCCCTGATGCTGGTTCGATTTGTACTTCTGGTACTCGGCGGGAGTCAGGTAGCTGGAGTTGGCGTCCAGCGACTCCAGCAAGCCATGCAGCGCACCTGACGTGACTTTATCGATGTTTGGGTCTTCCACGTATTCGCTGCGAATGCGCGAGAGCACCTCGGTGTAGACGCCGAGCTGGCGGTAAACATCGTCGTTAGAAGCGGCACGGACGCCCAGTCCGCCGGCTATGGTAAACAGCACGACGCCAACTGAAACGCTCAGAATTGCAGCCTTGACTCGCTTGGACATGGAAAGCTTCTCAGACCTCTCCGCTTTGGAGCGTTTGCTCCGCAGCCACAGGTGGGAGGAGTACGCTCATTATACTCCGGTTTGATGCCGGGCACTGCGGGCAGGGCGCTGGAAAAAAACGGAGGTTCGCTCAAGGGTAACTTGCTGGAAGCAAGGGTATCCGCCCTCTTGCATGGTACATGCCCCAGGGTGCTTAACCTTGGTGAAAGCGGTTGTGCGGATGAAAGGTGGTGTGCGTGCCCGAAATAGCTGCTACCACAAGGAGTTGAGCGTGAGAGTCTTAGCTTGGGCGCTCGAATTTGACACCGATTTCCCGCGCCGCATAGAATCCGAATCAGCCTCGGATCGAAGAGTTCCGGAGCGT